>QGUS01000005.1 GCA_003242515.1 Actinomycetota bacterium | reverse complement strand
CTTGAAGAGGGCGTGCTCCTCGGAGGCGAGGGTGAGGTCACACACGACGTGGAGGCTGTGGCCCCCGCCGACCGCCCAGCCGGGGACCACGGCGATCACTACCTTGGGCATGAAGCGGATCAGACGCTGCACCTCTAGGATGTGGAGGCGGCCGACCCGGGCCGGGTCCACTCCCGCCTCGCCCTCGTACTTGTAGCCGTCCTTGCCACGGATCCTCTGGTCGCCGCCGGAGCAGAACGCCCAGCCCCCGTCCTTCGGGGACGGGCCGTTCCCGGTGAGCAACACGCAGCCGACGTCGGCGGTCTGCCGGGCTTGGTCGAGCGTCCGGTACAGCTCGTCGACGGTCTGGGGACGGAAGGCGTTGCGGACCTCGGGCCGGTTGAAGGCGATGCGTACGACTCCGGCGTCCTTGGCCCGGTGGTAGGTGATGTCGGTCAGGTCGTCGAATCCGGGGACCGGGTCCCAGGCCGACGGGTCGAAGATCTCGGAAACCACGGGACGGAGGATAAGCGGCCCGGGCTCAGAGGAGGTCCGCCAGCTCCTCGATCCCCTCGCCGGTGACGGTGCTCGTGAGCAGCACCCGGAAGCCGTGATCCTCGGCCGCCGAGGCGAGCGCCCGTCTCACCTCTCCGGCGCCGGGACGGTCGGCCTTGTTGACGACGACCAGGTCGGCGACCTCGAGGATCCCCGCCTTGTCGGCCTGGATCTCGTCGCCCCACGCGGGGGTGAGGACGAGGACGACGGTGTCGGCGACCTCCATCACCTCCACCTCGGTCTGGCCCACCCCGACCGTCTCGACGATGAGCCGGTCGAAGCCGGCGGCGGCCATGAGCCGGAGGGCGTCGGCGGCCGCGGGTGCCAGGCCGCCCATGTGACCGCGGTTGGCCATGGATCGGATGTAGACGCCGGGGTCGCCGGTGTGGTCCTGCATGCGGATCCGGTCTCCGAGGATGGCGCCCCCTGTCTTCGGGCTGGACGGGTCGACGGCGAGGACGGCGACGGTCTCACCCCGCCGTCGGTAGACCCCGATGAGGGCGTTGACGAGGCTGGACTTCCCCGCCCCAGGCGGGCCGGTGACGCCGACGATGCGGCGCTGCGGGGCGTCGAGCGGCGGAAGGGCCTCGCCGGACTCGGCGAGCGTGATGGCCCTGGCCAGGGCGCGCCGATCACCGGAGCGCAACGCGTCGATCAGGCCCGGGTCGAACATGGGGCGGAGCCTAAGCCCCCGTTCAGAGCGAGGGGAGCTGGATCCCGGTGGCGGCCTCTTCCAGGGTGGTGGGCCCCTCGGACACCGCGATCACCTCGGTGACGCCGGGGACACGGTCGGTGAGGATCCGCTCGATGCCCGCCTTGAGGGTCATCATCGACAGCGGGCAGCCACCGCAGGCGCCGACCATCTCCAGCTCGACGCGGCCGCCCTCGACACCCTTGAGCACGATGTCGCCACCGTCGGCCTGCACGGCCGGGCGGATGTAGTCGAGCGCGGACTTCAGGGCCTCGAGGTCGACCTCGGAGCCCTCACCGGGCTTGGCGATGGTCACTGGCGTCGGCTGGCTCATCTCTCCTCAGAACCTCGGGATCGGTCGGGTCATTCCCGATGGTAGGGCGCCGCGGAGGTCACCGGGCCGGGTCGATCCCGTCGGCCGCCCCGGGCCCGTACCACCGGGCGTCGAACTCGAGGCCGAGGAGCCGCCCAGCTCGACACCAAACCGGGCGAACCACGGGCCCCGGGCGGTCAGGACCCGACCGTCGGTCACCACCGGGTCGTCCGTGTAGCCGTGCTCGTCGAACACCCCGAGGAAGGCCCGCTGCTCCGGACCGAAGGCGACCGTGTAGCGGCGGCCGTCGAGCACCCCCGCCCGGGCCAGGTGGTAGGGGGCGCTGGAGATCGCGGCCAGCACCAGCCCGGCGGAGTCGGCGTCTGCCAGGAAGCGGAAGAGGTGATCGGCCCCCACGAGATAGGCGATGTCGTCACAGCCGGGGACCAGGACCGAGTCGATCCGGCCCAGGTCCATCCGGTCGATGGTGGTGTCGGGGATGCAGCGCAGCCCGGCCTCGCCGGTCACGGGTCCCTCCTCCAGCCCGTCGAACACGACCGGGTGGCCGCCCTGCCGGAGCACGGAGAGCGCGACCGAGATCTCGTACTCGGAGAAGCGCGGGTACAGGATGACCGCCGTCTGCTTCATCGCGGGTCAGTCGCGGCGTTCGACCACGGCGCCCAGGGAGGCGAGCCTCCTGGCGAAGTCCTCGTAGCCGCGGTCGATGTGGGTCACGTCCCCGACCTCGGTGACGCCCTCGGCGCGCAGGCCGGCGATGACCAGGGCAGCGCCCGCCCTGATGTCCGTCGCCAGCACCGGGCAGCCCTGGAGCTGCTCCACGCCCCGGATGACCGCGTGGGGCCCCTCCACGGAGATCTCGGCACCCATGCGGGCCAGCTCGCCCACGTACCGGAAACGGGCGTCGTAGAGGTTCTCGGTGATGACCGAGACCCCGTCGGCCACGCTCAGGTAGGCGACCATCTGCGGGTGCATGTCGGTGTGGAAGCCGGGATATGGCAGGGTGGCGAAGTCGACCGCGGCGGGCCGCTCCGGCCCCCCGACGCGGAGCCAGTCCTCGCCACGCTCCACCTCGCAGCCGGAGTCCTCGAGCTTGCGCAGCTCCATCCGGAGGTGCGCCGGGTGGCAGTCGGTCACCGTCACCTCACCCCCGGTGATGGCGGCGGCCACGGCGTAGGTGCCGGCCTCGAGCCGGTCCGGGATCACTTCGTGCTCCACGGGGTGGAGGCTCTCCACGCCCTCGATGGTGACGAGGGCGGTGCCGGCCCCGGTGATGCGGGCGCCCATGGCGTTGAGCAGGTCGATCAGGTCGCAGATCTCCGGCTCGCGGGCGGCGTTCACCACCGTGGTCCGGCCCTCGGCGAGGACACCGGCCAGCAGCAGGTTCTCGGTGGCGCCGACCGACGGGAACGGGAGCTCCACCTCCGCGCCCTTGAGCCGGCCGTCGACCCGGCCCACCAGCTCGCCGTGGACCAGCTCGAACTCGGCGCCCATCCGCTCCAGCCCGTCGAGGTGCCACTCGATGGGACGGGCCCCGAGGTCGTCGCCGCCGGGCATGGCGATGCGGGCCTCGCCGCAGCGGGCCAGCAGGGGCCCGAGGGCGACGATCGAGGCCCGCATCTTGCGGACCAGCTCGATCGGGGTGACGGGGAGCACCTCGTCGGGGACCACGGTGACCAGCTCGTGGTCGCCGAACTCGACGGTGCAGCCGGTATGACGGAGCACGTCGGCCATGAGGTCGACGTCGAGGATGCGGGGCACGTTGGTGAGGCGGTGGCGGCCGGGGGCGAGCAGCGCCGCCACCATCTCCTTGAGGACGGCGTTCTTGGCGCCCCGTACCCGGATGTTGCCGGACAGGGCGTGTCCCCCCTCGACCACGATGGTGGGCATCGCCGCCAATGTAGTGGTGGCGGTCAGGCTGGCCGCAGCCGGCTTTCGCAGGCTGACGGCGCGGGGCTGGCTACCCTGCCCACGCCATGCGAATTGCTCTCGGGTCGGATCACGCCGGCTACTCGATGAAGGAACATCTCGCGTCCTGGCTCGCCGAATCCGGCCATGCGGTCTACGACCTCGGGACGCACTCCGAGGACCCCGTCGACTACCCGGACTATGCGACCGCCGTGGCCCGCGCCGTCCTCGACGGACGAGCCGACCGCGGGATCATCGTCTGCGGTTCGGGTGCGGGCGCCTGCATCGCGGCCAACAAGCTCAACGGCATCCGGGCCGCGGTCGCCCACGACTCGTACACGGCCCGCCAGATGGTGGAGCACGACGACGTCAACGTCCTGTGCCTGGGCTCCCGGGTGATCGGGACGGCCCTCGCGGAGGATGTGGTCAAGACCTTCCTCGAGGCGAGGTTCACCCGCGAGGACCGTCACGTCAGGCGTCTGGAGAAGATCCGGACGCTGGAGCAGTAGCTCTCAGCTGTCGCCGGCGTCGTCGCCGGAATCGCCTGAGTCGCCGGAATCGAGCGACGCCTCGGCGATCGAGGCCAGCAGGTTGTACCCGGCGATGCCGATCTCACCGGCGAGACGGCCGAGGTTCTTGTTCTCGCCGTCGAGCACGATGTAGGTCGGCGTGGAGATCACCCCGTATCCCAGGGCGATGCTGTTCTCCCGGTCATCCATGATCACCGGGGCGTTCCAGCCCTCACGCTCCAACCACTGCGACGGCGGGAAGTTGGTCCGCACCGGGTTGGTGAAGATGGTCACACCGTAGAGGTCGACGCCCCCGGGAAGGCCGCCGGCGTTCATCCACTGGACGATCTCGGGCACCTCGGCCTGGCAGTGAGGGCACCAGTGGGCGAGGAAGACGACGATCTTCGCCCGTCCGTCGGGGCCGATCGTGTACTCGTTGCCGTTCCAGTCGGTCCCGGTCACGGTGGGCGCGGTCATGCCGGTCGCGGGATCGCCGGCGTTGGGGTTTTCGACCATGGGCAGCGACTGGCCCTCGACGGTCGGGTCTCCGAACCCGACGTTCTCGTCGATGGGCTCCTCGGAGGCGATCGCGGCCGCCAGGCCGACGATCAGCGCCAGACCGAGGACGCCGCCGATGATCCAGATCAGCTTCTTGTTCATTCCTCTTTCGCCTTCGCGTAGAACCAGAGCAGGACCGCGATGAGCGTAAACCCGGCGCCCGCCATAAACGGGATCGAGACGAACCCGAACACCTCCACGTACCTCATGCTGCACGGGTTGTTCGGGTCGCAGGAGCCGCCCTCGATGCTCGGGTAGATCTGGACCAGGTAGTGGTAGATCGAGATGCAGACACCGATCAGGGCCAGCGGCAGGGCGTGGAGCCTGGTGGCCGCCTCCTTGCGCCAGGCGCCCACGAGGAGGACCACGGACATCGGGTACATGAAGATCCGCTGGAACCAGCAGAGACGGCAGGGCTCGAACCCGATGACCTCCGAGTAGAAGAGCGACCCGGCGGTGCTGACCAGCGCCACCAGCCATGCCAGCCAGAGGGCGCCGTCACCGAGCAGGTTGCGGGCCGCCTCCTCGCCCCTGACGATCCGGTAGACCACGAGCGCCGCGGCCCCGGCGAGGGAGAGGAGGGCGAGCGACGCGAGGACGGTGTTGTAGACCTGGAGGAACTGCCAGGAGACCCCGAGCTCTGTGTTCATCGTGGGCAGGGTAACGACGCCGGGCGGTGGAGCATTCCCGGCCGACCGACCCGTCGCACCGAGGGGGGCGAGCGCCGGAAGGTGCGTGGCAGTCCCGACGGGATTCGAACCCGCGTTTCCGGCTTGAAAGGCCGGCGTCCTAGACCGCTGGACGACGGGACCAGGGCTGTCGGAGTGAGGTTACGGCCCGGGGGGCCTCACCCCAACTCACCACGTGCCCGGCGGATCCGTTCCAGGGTCTTCTCCCGGCCGAGCGCAGCCATCGACTCGAACAACGGCGGGCTGACGGAAGTTCCCGTCACGGCCACCCGCACCGGCTGGAACACCTTGGAGGCGCCCATCCCGAGCTGCTCGGGGAGCTTGCGCAGCTCCTCCTCGATGGCGGCGTGGTCCCACGACCCGACGGAGTCGAGCGCCTCGAGGACCCGGTCGAGGACGGTGGCGACGCCGTCCTTCGTCATCACCTTCTCCCAGGCCTGCGGGTCGTATGCGTCGATGTCGACGAAGAGGAACCGCGTGATCTCCGCCGCCTCGGGCAGCAGGCGGGTCCGCTCCTGGACGAGGGCGGACACGTGACGGAACCGCTCCCACTCCTCGTCAGTGACCTCCCGGCCCAGGCCCTTCTCGATCCAGGGCCGGACGGTCTCCTCGAACCGGGCCGTGTCCATCGCCCGGATGTACTCGCCGTTCATCCAGGTGAGCTTCTCCGGGTCGAAGGTGGCCGGGTGCCTGGAGACGTCCGCCAGGTCGAAGGCGGCGATCGCCTGCTCCCTCGTGAAGATCGTGGTCTCCCCGTCCAGCGACCAGCCAAGGTTGGCCAGGTAGTTGAAGATCGCCTCGGGCAGGAAGCCCGCCTCCCGGTACTCGGAGAGGGCCGTGGCGCCGTGACGCTTGGAGAGCTTCTTCCCGTCGGTGCCGAACAGCAGCGGCAGGTGGGCGTAGACGGGCTCGGTGAAGCTCATCGCCCGGGTGAGGACGATGTGCTTCGGGGTCGACGGGAGGATGTCCTCGCCCCTGGCGACGTGGGTGATCTCGTAGTCGACGTCGTCGACGGTGGAGGCCAGGTGGTAGGTCGGGGTGCCGTCGGAGCGGAGGATCACGAAGTCGTCGACGTCCTCCGGCTCGAAGCTGACCGTCCCCCGGACCAGGTCGTCGAAGACGATCGGAGCGTCCTGCGGGATGGAGAGGCGGATGGCGCCCTCGGTGCGCTCCCGCTCCGGACGACGGATGTAGTGCGCCGGGTTCTTGCCCTCGGCGACGGCGCGCTGTCGCAGCTCGTCCAGCTCCTCGGAGGAACGGTCGTCGAAGTAGGCGTGGCCGGACTCGACGAGCTGGTGGGCGACCTCGCGGTAGCGGTCGAACCGGTCGGACTGCCGGTAGGTGCCGTGGGGGCCGCCAACCCGGGGCCCCTCGTCCCAGTCGAGGCCCAGCCAGGTGATGGCGTCGAGGATCTCCTCCTCGTACTCCTTCGTGGACCGCTCCAGGTCGGTGTCGTCGATGCGGACGACGAAGACCCCGTCGTTGTGGCGGGCGTAGAGCCAGTTGAACAGGGCCGCCCGGGCAGTGCCCACGTGGAGCACGCCCGTCGGCGAAGGCGCCATGCGGACGCGGACGGTCATGCCGGAGCCACCACCCGGTTGGCCAGGACGCCGATCCCCTCCACCTCCACCTCCATGAGGTCACCGGGAACCACGGGGCCGACGCCGGCAGGGGTGCCGGTGAGGATGACGTCGCCCGGGAGGAGCGTGGTGAAGGAGGAGATGAACTCGACCAGCTCGGGGACGCCATAGACCATGTCCGAGGTGTACCCGGACTGGCGGACCTCTCCGTTGACCCGGCAGATCACCGAGAGCCTCTCGCTGGGGTCGAGCTCGGTCTCGATCCAGGGACCCAGCGGGCAGAAGGTGTCGAAGCCCTTGGCCCTCCCCCACTGCCCGTCCCTGCGTTGCAGGTCGCGGGCCGTGACGTCGTTGGCGGCGGTGTAGCCGAAGACGTAGTTGCCGGCGTCCTCCGCCTTGACGTTGCGGGCCGGCTTGCCGATCACGACGGCCAGCTCCGCCTCGTGGTGCACCTCCTGGCTGAGCCTGGTCGGATACACGACGTTGGCGTTCGGGCCGATCACGGCGGTCGACGGCTTGAGGAAGGTCATCGGCTCGGGCGGGACCTCCCCGCCCATCTCGCCGGCGTGGTCCTCGTAGTTCTTGCCGACGCAGACCACCTTGGTGGGCAGGACGGGAGCGAGCAGGCTGACCTTCGACCAGGGAACGACCGTCTCGGTGGGCTCCCAGACGAAGAACGGCGTGCCCTCGTACAGGATCACGCCCTCTTCGTCGGCGACCCCGTACCGGATGTCCTCACCGGACTTGAAACGGACGATCCTCACTGCGCTCCTCTCCTGGCGTGAGCCCTCCTGATCTGATCGGGCTTCTCGAGGAGGACCGCACGATCCACCTCCATCACCGCCGTCTCACCGGGCCGCTTGTCGTCCGAAGTGGCGGCGAGCCAGCGATTGCGGCGTTCGACCACCTCGGGCAGGGCGTCGTAGCCGTAACCCAGCAGGGCGAGTACGGCCTCGACGTCGGTCTTAACGGCGGCCCGGCCGAGGGCGGCGGCGCGGGCCATGACGAGCCCCACCACCACGTCCTCGAGGCCCGGCTGCTCCTCGGGGAGCCCGTGGACGCGGACCACCTTCTTCGCCCAGCCCGGGTCCGGGCCGGTCACCTGGTAGGGACCGAAGCGGTCCGGGTCGTCGGGTGCGTCGGGCACACCCGGCTTGTTGGCCCGCCAGCCACGGGAGGCCGGCGGCTGGAGGCTGCGGCGCGGCCGGTCGGCCGCAGTCAGCGAGACGTTGGGCTGCTGTGCCATCAGACGTACGTCAACCAGTGCTTGAACTCGTCGAGCTTCCCGGTGACGGCGTCGCGGTAGATGGCCACGGTCTTGCGGGTGATGGGGCCCGGGCTCCCGTCACCGACCAGCCGGCCGTCGACGGAGCGGACCGGGCTGACCTCGGCGGCGGTTCCGACGAGGAACACCTCGTCGGCGGTGTAGAGGCTGCCACGGGCCAGGTCTTGCTCCACGACCTCGACACCCTCGCGGCGGAGCAGGGTCATCACCGAGTCACGGGTGATCCCCTTGAGGATCCCCGAGGAGACCGGGGGCGTGTACACGACACCGTCCTCCACGACGAACAGGTTCATCCCGCTCCCCTCGGCCACCTGGCCGGCGTCATTGAGCAGGATCGCCTCGTCGCATCCGGCGCGCAGGGCCTCGGCCTTGGCCAGCATCGAGTTGAGGTAGCCGCCGGAGCCCTTCGCGGTCGGGACGAAGGAGTTGTGCGAGATGCGGCGCCAGGACGACACCATGGTGCTGATGCCCTTGGAGGCCGCGTCGTCGCCGTGATAGGCGCCGAGGGGGAACGCGGCGATCATCGTCTGGGCCTCGGAGCCCTTCGGGAAGAGGCCGATGTCGCCGGGACCCCAGAAAACGAGGGGGCGGATATAGGCGTTGTCGAGACCCGTCACCCGGAGCAGCTCCCGGGTGGCCTCTACCAGCTGCTCGACGGACCACTTCAGCGGGATCTCGTAGGCCTTGGCCGAGTCGCGCAGCCGTTCCATGTGCTCCGTCAGGCGGAACACGGCAGTGCCTTCGGGAGTGCTGTAGGCCCTGATCCCCTCGAAGACCCCGGTTCCGTACTGGAGGGCGTGGGTCAGGAAATGGACCTTCGCCTCCTCCCAGGGGATCAGCTCTCCATCACTCCAGATGTGGGTGGAGGTCTCCATGCCCTCAAGGCTAAACCAGCCACGGGTGTCCCGCGTCCGGCCCCTAGCCTGGGGGCAATGTCGAGGGTGGTCGCCTCCTTCTTCGGGTCCGGTTTGATCCTGCGCCGCTTCCGCGGGAAGGACTCCGGATCGGGCACGGTCGGGGGACTGGCGGCAGCGATCGTCGCCTTCTTGGTCGGCCGGGCCGCAGGCTGGCCCTGGGTTGCGGCCCTGCTCGGCGCCTCGGTCGCGGCGGGCACCTGGGCGATCCGTTCGCTCTACGACGACACGGGCGACGCCGGGTGGATCGTCGTCGACGAGGCCGCAGGGGCGTTCCTCTCCCTGGTGGGGATCGTCGAGTGGCCAGCCGCACTGGTGGCCTTCGGCGTGTTCCGGCTGGCCGACATCTTCAAGCGGTTCTTCCCGGGTGTGCAGCGGGCCGAGGACGTCCCCGGGCCGGTCGGGGTGATGGCCGACGACCTGGTGGCGGGCCTTTATGGACTTTTGGCCGGTCACCTCGTCCAGTGGCTCGTTTAGGCTCCGGGTGAGGAGGGCCACCAAATGACCTGGAACATCAAGACCATCATCGTCGGAGTCGACGGCTCCGAGACCGCAGAGAGGGCGGCACGGCAGGCCGTTGAGGTAGCACGCACCACCGGCGGCAAGCTCGTGTTCGTGACGGTGGTCCGCCCGCCCGAGGGCTGGTGGGGCCTGGGCGGGGCACCCCCGACCCCCGAGTCGCTGTCCGAGGCGCTGATCCAGGGCCAGAAGGAGATCGTGGACAAGCTGATCTCCAGCCTGGACCTCGCCGGCGTCGAGTACGAGGCCGTGGAGGACCTAGGCGACCCGGCCACCAGGCTCATCGCCGTCGCCGAGGAGCGCAACGCCGACCTCATGGTCATCGGCCGCCGTGGTGCGGGCCTCGTGGAGCGCGTGATCCTCGGCTCCGTCGCCGACCGGATCTGCCATCACAGCCCCTGCACCGTGCTCCTCGTCCCGTAACGGCCCCGGCCGGGGATGAGCCTCTACGCCGTCGTCCCCGTCCGGTCGTTCCGGATGGGCAAGTCACGCCTGGCCCCGGAACTCACCGAGGAGGAGCGCCACTCGCTGGCCGCGTCGCTCGCCGAGCGGGTGACGGGGGCGGCCACCAGGGCGGGGATGACCCCGCTGGTCGTCACCTCCGACCCGGACGTGGCGGCCTGGGCGAGAGACTCCGGCTACTCCGTGGTCCCCGACCCGGACGCCGGCCTGGACGCGGCCTGTGCGGCGGGCGTCGAGGCGGCCGGCACGGAACGATGGGTGGTGATCCACGCCGACCTGCCCCTCGTCACCGCCGCCGACCTGGAAGCGGTGACGGCCCCGGTGGCCGCCGGCCGTGACGTGATCGCCCCGTCCTCGGACGGCGGGACCTCGGTGCTCTCCTCGGCCCGGCCGATCCGCTTCTCCTATGGTCCCGCCAGCTTCCACCGCCACCTGGCGAGGCTGGACGACCCGGTGATCGTCACCAGGACCGGGCTGCTGCACGACCTGGACACGCCCCGGGACTACCGGTCCGCCGCCGTGCTGGGAGCGTTCGGATGAGACGGGACGCCGTCCTGACCTGGTTCGGACGGGCGCTGGAATCGGTCGACCCCAGACGCCTCACCGCGGAGCGGCTCGGAGGCCACATCCCGGCGACGGTGATCGCCATCGGCAAGGCCGCGGCCGCGATGACGTGGGGCGCCGCCGATGCCTGGGGTGGGGTGAGCGGAGTCTGCGTCGCCGATTCCCCCGGGGAGGTCCCCGACGGGGTCGAGTTGATCGTCGGCGACCATCCGGTCCCCGGCGAGGCGAGCTTCGCCGCGGGGCGCCGGGTGCTCGAGGTGGCCCGGGAGGCAGGCAGGGTCGTGGCGCTGATATCCGGTGGGGGCTCCGCTCTCTGTGAGCATCCCTTGCCCGGGATCGACCCCGAGTTCGTCGCCACCGCCACCACCTCGCTCCTGCTGGGCGGCGCGTCCATCGGCGAGACCAACCTGGCCCGGGCCCACCTCTCTGCGGTCAAGGCGGGCGGCCTGGTCCGTGCCGCCGGGCACGACGTCCTGACGCTCGTGGTCTCCGACGTGGGCCCGCTGGGGCCCGAGGTCGTGGCATCCGGCCCGACCCTGGCCGTCCGGCGCGACCCGGACACGGCCCTGGCGATCATGCGCCGGCACGGAGTCGAGGTCCCACCGTCGGTCGAGGAGGCGCTGCGGTCGGTGCCGCCCGAACCGGTGTCCACCTCCGTGGAGGTGCTGGCCGATGGCCGGAGCGCGGCCACGGCATTCGCCGAAGCGGCGCGGGAGGACGGCAACCCGGTCTCGGTCCTCGACGGCTGGATCGAAGGGCCCGTGCCCGACGCCGTGGACCGGTTCCTCCGCCGCGGCGGCCCGGGCGTGAGCGTCGGGGCCGGCGAGACGACGCTCGAGGTGTCGGGCGAAGGCCGTGGCGGCCGCAACACCCATGCGGCGCTGGTCGCCGCGGAGCTGATCGTCCGCCGTCAGGTCATGTTCGCCGCCCTGGCGACCGATGGAATGGACGGGCGCTCGGACGCGGCCGGTGCGATCGTGGACGGGACCACCCTGGCGAGGGGCGGGGACCCGGCGGGAGCGCTGGCCGGTTTCGACTCGGCTGCCTACCTGGAGCGGACCGGGGACCTGGTGGTCACGGGCCGCACCGGGACCAACGTGGCGGACCTGTGGGTCCTGTGGCGGTGGTGACAACGTATATTGACTCGGACCTCGCGAGGGACAGATGACCAGGAACATCGTGATCACAGGCGGCACGGGAGGGCTCGGCACGGCCCTCGTCCGCAGGCTGTTCGGGCAGGACTACCGCATGGCGGTCACCTACCTGCTCCCGGCGGAGGCCGAGCAGTTCGAGCGCGAGTTCGACGTGGACGACGAGCGGATCATCCTGCGCCGGGTCGACGCCACCAATCCCGAGCAGGTGACCGCCTTCTTCGATGAGGTGGCCCGGACCTGGGGCGCCATCCACGGCGTCTCCGCCCTGGTCGGCGGCTGGGCCGGCGGGCGTGACGTGGTCGAGACCGACGACGTCCGCCTGGAGCGGATGTTCGACCTCAACCTCCGGTCCGCCTTCTACACCGTACGGGCGGCGATCCCCCACCTGACCAGGGCCGACTGGGGGCGCATCGTCCTCGTGGGGAGCCGGGCCGTCATCGACAACCCGCCGGGTCAGGCAGCGTTCAACATCGCCAAGGCGGGCGTGGTCTCCCTGGGGCTCACCGTCGCCCAGGAGCTGATCGACACCAACGTCACGGCCAACGTGCTGATGCCGTCGGTGATCGACACCCCGGCCACCCGGCAGTCGTTCCCGCACGCCGACTACGTGAACTGGCCGACGCCCGACGAGATCGCGGCGGTGATCGAGTTCATCCTCGAGGAGCGCTCGGGCGTGATGAACGGGGCCCTGGTCCCCGTCTACGGCAAGTCGTAGAGCTCCACCCACCTGCCGTGATGGTGGGCCCAGCCGATCTGACGCGGGCCGGAGCCGTCGTCGACCCGTAGAGACGACCCGTCGTCGCGCCATGTCTCCCCCATCGACACCCGATACACCGGACGGGTCTCCCGGGCCTCGGCCACGGCCCGGTCGAACGCCTCCAGCTGGGCGGGCGAGAACTGGTTGAGCGTGAAGGAGTCCATCACCACCACCGGCTCGCCGGCCGGCAGCGAGCCCACCACACCGGCGATGGTCGCGGAGGCGTCGCCGGCGACCATCTCGATCCCGACGCCCGATGCGATGGCCACCGCGGCCCGGAAGCGTCGGCGCCGCTCCCCGTCCTCCGGCCAGATCAGGGCCTCCAGCCAGGCGCGGTCATCGGGGTTCGATGGGTCGAGGGGGTTGAGGTCGAGACCGATCCTCCGGCCGATCTCGATGGGACGGGGCCGGGGGTCGGCGCCCCGGGACCCGGCCTCGAGGAGGAGCGGCGAGTCACCCCACTCCACGCTCCCCCACCGGTACCGGTAACGGTCGAGGGCGAGGTTGAGCCCCGCGGAGGCGCCCACGTCGACCAGGTGGAAGCGGTCCCATCCGCTCGTCCAGACGGCCGGGAGGAGGGCGACGGCGCGGCGTGCCTCGTTGGTCTGGGCGTACCGCGTGGCGCCGATCCGGGTGATCTCGTCCTCGTGGTCGGCGACGAAGCGGCGGAACTCCCGGCCCAGAGCGTCGTCAGGCGGACGGGGCTCGGCCGTGAGGTTCGGGTACCAGGCGGCGAGGGGGTCGGAGGGGTCCCGCGCCAGGATCAGCTGCACGCCGGCGAGGAGGATGTTGAGTTGCGGCTGGCTCACGATCCGGCCGGCGATCCCAAGCAGGTCGGGGTCGTCGGCGATGACGCCGGCGAGGTGGACGTAGAGAGGCGAGTCGACGGCGTGGCGGGCCCAGCCGCGGACGGCCTCCGGGGTCAAAGCTCCGCCCTCCGGTAGGCGGTGGCGAGCGAGTCGGCGTACTCGTTCCAGCGGTAGCCCGAGTGGGCGGGCACCCACTTGATGCGGACGCCGGGCCGTTCCCTGTACAACCGGTACGCCTCCTGCACCAGCTCGAGGTTGGCGATGGGGCCGGTCTTGCGCTTCCAGCCCCGCTGCTCCCAGCCGGCGGCCCACTTGGTGAGCGTGTTCACCACCAGCTCGGAGTCGGTGTAGATGTCGACCGACTCGCCCGGCTCGACCATGCGGAGGCCGGCGATCATCGCCGTCAGCTCCATGCGGTTGTTGGTGGTGTGGGGCTCGCTCCCGCGGTCCTCGGCCACCACCTTCCCGGCCTCGACCCGGACGGCTCCCCATCCCCCGGGTCCGGGGTTGCCCTCGGAGGCGCCGTCGGTGAAGACGCCGGTGTCGGGGCCATCGGTGAACTTCTCCAGCACCTCGGCGATGGTGAGGTCGCGGGTCCGGCTGGCGGAGTTGCCCCGGCCGGCCGGCTTCGACGCCTTCGCCGTGGCGGGACCGCCCTTTCCGTTGCGGCACCTCATGCACTGCTTCGGCACCCAACCTGGATACCGGTCGAGGACGTCCTGGCGGACGTCGAAGGTCTCGCCGCAGGTCTGGCAGGTGAACACTCAGCCCTCGTCGGTCTCGAGATGCGCCGCCACGGCGTAGTCGAGGATCACCGGCCCTTCCTCGCCGAAGGCGACGTGGGTCACCGACGTGTTCTGCGGCGTGTAGAGCGACTCCGAGTAGGCGTCGTCGGTGGCGGTCAGGGACGAGATGTAGGAGCGGATGGCGCCGCCGTGGGCGACGACCACCGTCGGCTCGCCCTGGGCGGGCTGGAGCGCGGCGATGGTGTTGGCGACGCGGGCGGTCAGCTCGCCCCAGGTCTCGCCGGTGATGCCGCGGCGCAGGTCGACCCGGTGGCGGTAGATGCGCTCCATCTCCTCGGGCCAGCGCTGCTCGATCTCGGCGTTGGTGAGGCCTTCCCACTCCCCCATGTGCATCTCCTCGAGGCCGGGGACCGGGACGACGCCGTTCCTGGCCACCCGCTCCGCGGTCTGCATGGCCCGCTGCAGCGGCGAGGCGTAGACGGTGGGGTGCTTGCCGTACCAGCGGCCGAGGATCTCCGCCTGCCGGACGCCTTCCTCGTCGAGCGGCCAGTCGCCGCGGCCCTGCCAGCGGCCCTCGACGTTGGCCCGGGTCCGGCCGTGGCGGACCAGGGCGATGACGGGCGTGCCCTTGCGCAGGTGGTGCTCCACCCAGCGGCTGCGGGGGCCGAGGTGGCCGGTGTCGTTGAAGGTGGCGAGACGGGACCGCTCGGATTGGAAGACCAGACGGGTGATGGAGGTGTTGCCGACGATCGGATGCACCCGGCGGCCCTTGCCGGGGAGGTGCGGCTCGACGATCGGCTGGAGCAGCCCGCCGTGGGTGACGACGATCGCCCGGCCCCCGTCAGGGAGTCGGTCGAGGACCTTCATCACCGCGGCCCACGCCCGGCGGGCCACCTGGTTGAGCGACTCCCCGTTTCCGCCGAGGGGGACGTCCCAGTCGGTGAACGCGACCTCCATCTCGTCGCGGTAGTCGCGGTCGGTCTCCTCGAAGCTGAGGCCCTCCCACCGGCCGACGTCCATCTCGATGAAGTCCTCGTCGATGTAGACGTCGGAGGTGATGGCCTCGGCGGTGAGGCGGGTGCGGGTCAGGGGGGAGGCGACGACGAAGTCGTACTGCCACCGGGCGGCACGCTTGGCCAGCGCCTCGAGGCTAGCCTCGCCGGCCTCGGAGAGGGGGCCGTCGGTGCGGCCGTGCCAGAGACCGTCGACGTTCGCCTGGGACTCCGCATGGCGGATGAAGACGATCTCCTTGGTGTCCTTGGGAATGGCGTAGGGCACGCCCACGAGGTCGCTGCGGGTGGTCATCCGCGGACGACTCTAGGGCGTGCCCTGTCGCTGTCTGAGATCAGCCGATGAAGGCCGAGGCGAAGATCAGCGAGACCACCGTCATCACCTTGATGACGATGTTCATCGCCGGGCCGGAGGTGTCCTTGAAGGGGTCACCGACGGTGTCGCCGATGACGGCGGCCTTGTGGGAGTCGCTGCCCTTGCCACCGAAGGCGCCGCCCTCGATGAACTTCTTGGCGTTGTCCCACGCGCCGCCGGCGTTGGCCATGAAGATGGCGACCAGGAAGCCGGTGACCAGGGCGCCGCCGAGGAGGCCGCCCAGCATCTCGACGTCGACGAACCCGACGATGAGCGGCAGCGCCACAGCGAGGGCGCCGGGCACGATCATCTCCCTGAGGGCGCCCTTGGTGGCGATGTCGACGCAGGTGGCGTACTCCGGCTTGGCGTTCGGGTCGCCCTCCTTGAGGCCCTTGATCTCGCGGAACTGGCGGCGGACCTCGTCGATCATCTTCCCAGCGGCCCGACCCACGGCGTTCATGGTGAGCGCCGCGAACAGGAACGGGAACATGGCGCCGAGGAAGAGACCGATGGTCACCTCGGGCCGTGAGATGTCGATCCGGTCAAGACCGACCGCATGGGTGAAGGCGTTGAACAGGGCCAGGGCGGTGACCGCCGCCGAGGCGATGGCGAAGCCCTTGGCGATGGCGGCCGTCGTGTTGCCCAGCGAGTCCAGGGCGTCGGTCGACTGGCGCACCTCGGCCGGCAGGTGGGCCATCTCGGCGATGCCGCCGGCGTTGTCCGCGATCGGGCCGTAGGCGTCCACGGAGATGGTGATGCCGAGCGTGGCGAGCACGCCGATGGCGGCGATGGCGACGCCGTAGATGCCGCCGCCGTCGCCCATGGCCCAGTCACCGGCGAAGTAGGAGGCGCCGATGCCGACCACGACGGCGATCACCGAGAAGGCGGCGGACCGCATGCCCTCGGCGATGCCGGAGATGATCAAGGTGGCGGGACCGGTCTGGGACTGGCGGGCAATCTCCTTGACGGTCTTGTAGGAGTCGGAGGTGAACCACTCGGAGATCTTGCCGACGAACCAGCCGACGATCAGGCCGGCGACGACGGCGACCCAGATGCCCACCCAGTTGTCGACCTTGTCGCCGAAGACCCAGTAGGCCAGCCCGGCGACGCCGATGGCCGTGGCGATCATGGCGAAGTTGGTGCCCCGGTGGAGCGCCGACGCCAGGTGGTCGGCGTCCTTCGCCTTGACCAGGAAGGAGCCCACGATGGAGGCCAGCATGCCGAGGGCGGCGACGGCCAGCGGGAAGACCAGCGCCTCGATCCGGAAGTCCGCGCCGGCGAAGGCGAAGGCGGCGTAGGCCATCGGGGCGACGAGAGCGCCGGCGTAGGACTCGAAGAGGTCGGCACCCATGCCGGCGACGTCGCCGACGTTGTCACCCACGTTGTCGGCGATCACGGCCGGGTTGCGCGGGTCGTCCTCGGGGATGCCCGCCTCGACCTTGCCGACCAGGTCGGCGCCGACGTCGGCGGCCTTGGTGTAGATGCCACCGCCGACACGGGCGAACAGTGCGATCGACGAGCCGCCGAGACCGATCGCGGTCACGATGTCGACCCAGTTGGGATCGTCGAGGACCTTGTTGAAGAACAGGTAGCCGAGACCGACGCCGAGCAGGCCGAGACCGGCGACCGTGAAGCCCATGACGGCGCCGCCGCGGAAGGCCACCGGCAGGGCCCCGGGCACGCCGCCGGTGCGGGCCGCCTCGGCGGTGCGGTTATTGGCCGTGGTGGCGATCCGCATGCCGACGTAGCCGGCCAGGGCGGAGAGCACCGCGCCGAACACGTAGGCGATGGCGCCCCACGGGCGGCCCCACTCGAGCAGGGTGGCGATGAGGACCGCCATCACGACGATGAACACGGCCACCCACGTGTACTCGCGCCGGATGAAGGCCATGGCGCCTTCGCGGATCGCCTGGGCGATCTCGACCATGCGCTCGTTGCCCGGCGCATGCGAGTTCACCCACCTGGCGAAGTAGATGGATAGGACCAGCGCGAGCGCGGCCGCGCCCAGCGCCAGATAGAGGATGCTGTCAGCCATCGTGGTTTCGACTCCTAGCCGTGTCAGGAACGGCGCCGGAGTGTAGGCGTTTCCGCGCGGCTGAACCCACCCGGGACGGGGACGCGTCGGGAACGACGCGTGAAGACGTGGCAGTCCCGACCGGATTCGAACCGGCGTTACCGGCTTGAGAGGCCGGCGTCCTAGACCGCTAGACGACGGGACCGTATTTCAAGGTGGCGGCCAGGTGGCCGGCCCTTGGCTCGGGGGGAAGGACTCGAACCCTCAATAACAGGGCCAGAACCTGTCGTGTTGCCAATTACACCACCCCCGAACGCGTCACCCCACGAGGGGGAGACTTCGGTGCCCGTAAGCATAGTCCGTGGGCGGAATGAGCAAACTCCCTTCCGGGTAGCCTGCCGCCCGATGACCAGACCGACCGCCCACGCCCATCAGGTGCGGGCCGAGCACCCCGCCCCGGACGCCGGCCTGCTGCTCACCTGGGTCCAGCACACGGAGCGCTCCAGCACGGGGATCGTCGACATCAAGCCGGGCGGGGGGCTGGCACCCCACATCCACGAGACTCACGACGAGATCATCACGGTCCTCGAGGGATCGGTGGAATTCCGGTTCGGTGACGGTACGTTCCTGGCCGGCCCGGGCGACGTGATGGCCGTTCCCGCCGGGACGGTCCACGGCCCGGTCCACTCCCCCGACGGCTGCCTCATGGTGTCGGTCTTCTGCCCATGGTTCGACCCGGAGAACCCCGACCGGGTCTTCGTGGAGTGATGGCCGAGCTCGTCGAGTCCGAGCTGCCGGACGACCCGTTCGCCCTCTTCGGGGACTGGCTGAAGCTGGCCGTCCAGGTGGAGCGGCCCGAGCCCACCGCCATGGCGCTGGCCACGGTGGGGCCGGACGGCGCCCCGTCGGTGCGAATGGTGCTGATGCGGGGCTTCGACGACCGCGGATTCGTCTGGTACACGAACTACACCTCCCGCAAGGCTCGGGAGCTGGAGGCCTCCGGCCGCGCCGCCGTCGCCTTCTACTGGAGGGAGCTGGAGCGTCAGGTCCGGGTGGAGGGCACCGTGTCGCGGGTGTCGGAGGAGGAGTCCGACGCATATTTCGCCTCCCGCCCGCTGGGCTCGCGGATCGGCGCCTGGGCCTCAGACCAGTCGGAGGTCATCCCCGACCGGGATCACCTGGAGCGCCGGTTCGCCGAGATGGCGGAGCGCTTCGGCGACGACCCGCCCCGTCCCCCTCACTGGGGCGGATACCGCCTCTCCCCCACCTTCTGGGAGTTCTGGCAGGGGCGTGAGTCACGCCTCCACGACCGCATCGCCTACCGCCAGACCCGGGAGGGCTGGGTGCGGTTCCGCCTGTCCCCCTGAGCCGGCGTCCACCGGCTCGCGCCGGCGCGCCTCACCCGGCGGAGCGCGGCCCCGCCGGGTGAGGATCTGCCGTCGACGGCTATGCCGTCCGGCGGCGGCGAGTGGCCACCAGCAGTGCCGTGCCGGCCACGACCAGCGTCGCCGTGACTGCCGCCAGGGCGCCGAGGTCGAGCGCGACGCCGGTGAAGGGCAGCGTCACGGCGGGTTCGACGCGCACCCGGGCGTCGTCGTCCACCTGCAGCGGACCGTCGGGCCCGTCGGCCGTCACCGTGGCGACGTTGGTGTGGTCCTCGGTCTGGCCGGGCTGCGACACCGTCACCGTGTGGCTCGCGCCCGCGG
>QGUS01000004.1 GCA_003242515.1 Actinomycetota bacterium | reverse complement strand
GGCCCGCCCGGCGCACCCGGAAGAGCATCAAGTCCCGTGCCGAGGAGGCCGTGGGTGAGGACAAGCCCCGCCTCATCGAGGCCGGTGGCGGCAAGCGCCCGGTCGAGGCCCTCGAGGAGAAGCCGCGCCGCCTGATCGAGGCCGGTGGCGGCAAGCGCCGTCCCACCGCCGCCGACGCCAAGGTGGAGTACGAGACCGCCCGCGAGGAGCAGGTCGTCGAGGACGAGTCGGTCGTTCAGGCAGCGGCTGCCGAGGAGCCCGAGGCCGAGGTGACCGAGGTCGTCGAGGAGACGGCGGCCAAGACCCCGGCTGCGGTGGAGTCCGCCGACTCGCCGGACAGCCCGGACAGCCCCGAGAGCCCGGACTCCCCGGACACCCCTGACGAAGGGGAGGAGGAATAGAGATGTTGATGCCCAAGCGGACCAAGCACCGCAAGCAGCATCGCGGCCGTCTCAAGGGAGTCGCCAAGGGCGGGACCCGGGTGAACTTCGGCGAGTACGGGATCCAGGCCCTCGAGTCGGGCTGGATCACCGCCCGTCAGATCGAGGCCGCTCGTATCGCCATCACCCGTACGGTGAAGCGTGGCGGGAAGGTGTGGATCAATATCTTCCCGGACAAGCCCGTGACCCAGAAGCCGGCCGAGACCCGCATGGGCTCAGGCAAGGGCAACCCCGAGTACTGGGTGGCCGTCGTCAAGCCCGGCCGGGTCATGATCGAGCTCGCCGGTGTCCCCGAGGAGCTCGCCCGCGAAGCGATGCGCAAGGCCGGCCACAAGCTTCCGATCAAGACCAGGTTCGTGACCAGGGAGGACGCATGAAGGCCTCCGAGCTTCGAAAGCTGAGCGACGAAGAGCTGGCTCAGGCGCTGGCCGAGGCCAAGGAGGAGCGCTTCAACCTGCGCTTCCAGCTGGCCACGAATCAGCTGGACAACACGGCCCGCCTGACCCAGGTCAAGAAGGACATCGCCCGCATCCTCAGCGTGATGCGGGAGCGTCAGATGGCGTCCACCGGCGCCGAGGAGAGTGCCCGATGAGTGACAATCAGGTCCGGGGGCGCCGCAAGGTCCGCGTCGGGATCGTCGTCTCGGACGTGCGGGACAAGACGGTCACCGTCGAGGTGCCGGAGCAGGTGCGGCATCCCCGGTACGACAAGATCGTGCGGCGGAGCAAGAAGTACCACGCGCACGACGAGAACAACGAGGCGCGTGTGGGCGACACCGTCCGCATCATGGAGACCCGGCCGATCTCGAAGCAGAAGCGCTGGCGGGTCGTCGAGATCGTGGAGCGTGCCCGATGATCCAGCAGGAGTCTCGACTCAAGGTGGCCGACAACACCGGGGCCCGCGAGGTGCTCTGCATCCGGGTCCTGGGTGGCTCGCACCGGCGGTACGCCGGCGTGGGCGACGTGATCGTCGCCACCGTCAAGGACGCCACCCCGGGTGGCACCGTGAAGAAGGGTGACGTGGTGAAGGCCGTGGTGGTGCGGACCCGCAAGGAGTCCCGCCGTCCGGACGGGACCTACATCAGGTTCGACGACAACGCCTGCGTCATCATCGACAACAACCAGCAGCCCCGCGGCACCCGCATCTTCGGGCCCGTCGCCAGGGAGCTGCGCGAGCGCCGGTTCATGAGGATCGTCTCGCTGGCGCCGGAGGTCCTGTGATGAAACTGAAGACCGGAGACCGGGTGATGGTGATCGCCGGCAAGGACGCCGGCAAGGAGTCGCGCATCGCCCGTGTCTACCCCGAGAAGAACAAGGTGCTCGTCGAGGGCGTCAACACGGCCAAGCGGCACACCAAGCCGCGCGGCCAGACGATGCAGGGCGGGATCATCGACAAGGACATGCCGATCGACGCTTCCAACGTGATGATCATCTGCGAGAAGTGCGGCCCCACCCGCATCGGCGCCCGTTTCGACGCCGAGGGCAGGAAGCACCGGATCTGCCGCAAGTGCGGGGGTGACCTGTGAGCTACCAGCCCCGTCTCAAGGTCAAGTACGAGCAGGAGATCCGGCCGAAGCTCATGGAGCAGCTCGGCCTGACCAACGTGATGCAGGTCCCGCGCATCGAGAAGATCGTCCTCAACATGGGTCTGGGCGAGGCGATCAACGACCGCAAGGTGATCGACGATGCGCTCGAGGAGCTGGGGCTGATCGCCGGCCAGAAGCCGAAGGTCAACCGGGCCCGCAAGTCGATCTCCCAGTTCAAGCTCCGCGAGGGCATGCCGATCGGGGTCAGCGTCACGCTGCGCGGCGCCCGGATGTGGGAGTTCCTGGACCGGCTGCTCGCCGTCGCCATCCCCCGGGTCCGCGACTTCCGCGGCCTGAGCCCGAAGGCGTTCGACGGACGCGGCAACTACAGCGTGGGTGCGTCGGAGCAGCTGATCTTCCCCGAGATCGACTTCGACAAGGTCTCCCAGACCAGGGGACTCGACATCACGATCGTGACCACTGCCGAGAACGACGAGCACGGCAAGGCCCTGCTCGACGCCTTCGGTTTCCCGTTCCGCAAGGTCTCGGCTGAGGTCTAGGAGGATCAATGGCCAAGAAATCGATGATTGCCAAGGCGAACCGCAAGCCGAAGTTCAAGGTTCGCGCCTACAACCGCTGCCGGCGGTGTGGCCGCCCTCGCGCCTACCTGCGTGATTTCGGGATGTGCCGTCTCTGTGTTCGCGAGCTGGCCTCTCGTGGCGAGCTCCCCGGAGTGAGGAAGGCGTCCTGGTGAGCACCGGCGTGGTTACAGACCCCATCGCGGACATGCTGACCCGCATCCGCAACGCGGTTGCGGTGGGCCACGAGCGCGTGAGCATGCCGTCCTCGAAGATGAAGGTCGGCATCGCCCAGATCCTGCAGTCCGAGGGGTTCATCGACCGTTACGAAGTGAAGGGTGACGGGCCCGCCAAGACCCTGGAGCTCGTGCTCCGGTATGGCGAGCGGCGCCGTCCGGCCATCGTCGGCCTGCGTCGCGTGTCCCGTCCCGGCCACCGGGTCTACCGGAGCGCGGCGGAGCTGCCGCGGGTCCAGGGTGGCATCGGCGTGGCCGTGGTCTCCACGAGCCAGGGCCTGATGCCCGACCGTGAGGCCCGCCGCCGTCGCCTGGGTGGCGAGATCATCTGCGAGGTCTGGTGAGATGAGCCGTATCGGGAAGATGCCGATCGCCGTCCCCGGCGGTGTCGAGGTGAACGTCGAGGGGACGACCCTGCGGGTGAAGGGGAGCAAGGGCGAGCTGTCCCGCACCTTCTCCGACCGGGTCGCCTTCGAGCTCACCGACGGCACGCTGACGGTGCGTCGGGTGGACGACTCCCGGGAGGCCCGTGCGCTGCACGGCCTCACCCGGGCGCTGGTCGCCAACATGGTGACCGGGGTCTCCGAGGGCTACACCAAGGGCCTCGAGATCGTGGGTGTCGGCTACCGCGCCGCGATGAAGGGCTCGGCCCTGGAGCTGCAGCTCGGCTTCAGCCACCCGGTGGTGGTCGAGCCGCCCGCCGGCATCACCTTCGAGGTGCCGGAACCGACCAAGATCAACGTGATCGGCATCGACAAGGAGCTCGTGGGCCAGGTCGCTGCCGACATCCGGAAGATCCGGCCGCCGGAGCCGTACAAGGGCAAGGGCATCCGCTACGCGGGCGAGGTCGTCCGCCGCAAGGCCGGGAAGGCAGGTAAGTGATGAGGGGTACGCGTCAGGACGCCCGCGAGCGACGCCACCGCCGTGTCCGCAAGCGTCTGCGGGGCACCGCGGAGCGGCCCCGGCTCGCGGTGTACCGCAGCAACCGCTACATATACGCCCAGATCATCGACGACGTGAAGGGTGCCACGCTGGTGGCGGCCTCCTCGGTGGAGCCGGAGCTCCGGTCCGAGAGGCTCACGGTCGAGACCGCGGCCAAGGTCGGCGCCCTGATCGGCGCCCGTGCCAAGGAGGCCGGGATCGACACCGTCGTCTTCGACCGGGGCGGCTACAAGTACCACGGCCGGGTGAAGGCCCTCGCCGACGCCGCCCGTGAGGCAGGACTGGAGTTCTAATGGCACGCCAACAGAGACCGAGCTCGGAGCAGACCCAGTACGACGAGCGGGTCATCCAGATCAACCGCGTCGCCAAGGTCGTCAAGGGCGGCCGCCGGTTCAGCTTCACCGCGCTCGTCGTGGTGGGCGACGGGAACGGTCGTGTCGGCATCGGCTACGGCAAGGCCCGTGAGGTCCCGGCCGCCATCCAGAAGGCCTTCGAGATCGCGCGTCGCGAGATGAAGGAGATCCCGATGGCCGGCGCGACGCTCGTCCACGAAGTGTGGGGCGAGCACGGCGCCTCCAAGGTGCTGATCAAGCCGGCCGCTCCCGGTACCGGTGTCATCGCCGGCGGCGCCGTCCGCCAGATCCTGGAAGCGGCGGGCATCAAGGACGCCCTGGCCAAGTCGCTGGGCTCCCCGACGCACATCAACGTCGCCAAGGCGGCCATGAACGCGCTCATGGCGCAGCGCCGTCCCGACGAGGTGGCCCGGCTCCGCGGCAAGCGCGCCGAGGAGTTCGTGCCGCCGAAGCTGCTCGCCGCCTACAACAGCACCGAGTCGATGCGGGCCCAGAGCTGAGGTAGACGATGGCCAACGAGAAGACCGTGAAGGTGACCCTGAAGCGCTCGCTGATCGGCGAGAAGCCGAAGACGCGGGCGACCGTCCGGGGGCTCGGCCTGCGCCGCATCAACCAGACCGTGGAGAAGGTCGACGGGCCGGCTCTCCGCGGCATGCTGGCCAGGGTCCAGCACCTCGTCGAGGTGGAGGAGTCGTGATCCATGCCTGAAGAGAGAGAACAGCTGAAGCTGCACCACCTGCAGCCGCCGGCAGGAGCCAAGAAGCGGCGCATGCGGGTGGGTCGCGGCCCGGGCAGCGGCAAGGGCAAGACCGCCGGCCGCGGCACCAAGGGCCTCAAGGCCCGCAACACCGTGCGGCCGGGCTTCGAGGGCGGCCAGACCCCGCTGGCGATGCGGCTCCCCAAGCTCAAGGGGTTCCGCAACCCGAACAAGGAGTACTTCGCCCTGGTCAACGTGGGCGCGCTCAACGTGTTCGATGCCGGCACCGAGGTGACCCCGGAGCTGCTGCGGGAGCGCGGCATGATCCGTCACCGCGGCCGTGTGAAGGTCCTCGCCGAGGGCGACATCGACCGTGCCCTCACGGTCAAGGCCCACAAGTTCAGCGAGGCGGCAGTCGAGAAGATCGAAGCGGCGGGTGGCACCGCCGAGGTGATTCGGTGAACGAGGTACCCCGTACCTCGTACACCCGTCGGCTTCGCCGCGTCCCCTCGGCCCTCCGGACCCCGTCCCGCTTCCGCTCCACGGGGGAGTCCTGCCCCCGGGACGGAGTCCGGGGCACGGGGTCCGGCCCGATCCAGGCTGAGCTCTAGGTCACTTCCATGCTGTCCATCTATCGCAACATGTTCAGGATCCCGGATCTCCGGAAGAAGATCCTGTTCACGCTGGCCATCTTCGCGGTCTACCGTATCGGCACCACCATCCCGGTGCCGGGCGTGGACCTCGAGGCCGTCCGCTTCTTCCAGGAGACCCAGCAGGCGGGCGGCATCTACGGCCTCCTCAACTTGTTCTCCGGCGGCGCCCTGGAGCAGTTCTCGGTGTTCTCGCTGGGAATCGTCCCCTACATCACCGCCTCGATCATCATGCAGCTCCTCACCGTGGTCATCCCGCGGCTCCAGGCGCTGCAGGAGGAGGGCGAGTCGGGCCGCCGGATCATCACCCAGTGGACGCGTTACCTGACCGTCGTCCTCGCCTTGATCCAGTCCACCGGCTTCACCTACATGTTCCACTCGGGCGTGTTCACCGGCGGCATCGACCTGGTGCCCAACTACACGCCGAGCCGCGTGATCCTGATCGTGCTCACCATGACCGCCGGCACCGCCGTGGTCATGTGGCTGGGCGAGCTCATCACCCAGCGGGGCATCGGGAACGGCATGTCGCTGCTGATCTTCATCTCGATCATCAGCCAGTTCCCGTTCATGTTCGGTCAGCTCTGGCAGCAGACCGGCGCCGTGTGGCGGCTCACCAACGACATCCAGTACCTGATCCCGTTCATCGTGATCACGCTGGTGTTCCTGGCGATGATCGTGGCCATCATCTTCATCGACCAGGGGCAGCGCCGGATCCCGGTCCAGTTCGCCAAGCGGGTCCGCGGCCGCCGCGTCCTCGGCGGGCAGTCGACCTACATCCCGCTCAAGGTGAACACCTCGGGCGTGATCCCGGTGATCTTCGCCACCTCGGTGCTGCTGATCCCGGCGCTCATCGTGACCGCCATCCCGGTGGAGGCGGCGTGGCTGCGGGGCATCTACAACTGGATCAACACCAACCTGGGCACCGGCCGCACCGGCGTCTCCTGGTGGTACATCCTGATCCTGTTCCTGCTGATCGTCTTCTTCACCTACTTCTACACGGCGATCCAGTTCAACCCGGAGCAGCAGGCGGAGATCATCCAGCGGCAGGGCGGGTTCATCCCGGGCGTGCGACCCGGCCGGCAGACGGAGCGGCACCTCGCCCACATCCTCAACCGGATCACCCTGCCGGGCTCGATCTTCCTGGCCACCATCGCGGTGCTGCCCTCGATCGCCTCGGCCATCTGGAACATCCAGATCGCCTTCTCGGGCGTGTCGCTGCTCATCGTCGTCGGCGTGGCGCTGGAGACGATGAAGCAGATCGAGTCGCAGCTCACGATGCGCAACTACGAGGGAATCCTGACCTGACCCAGGTCGGGTCAGGATTCGTACCTCGAGCCCCGTTCCCCGTACCCTGACCGACTCATGAGACTGTTGTTCATCGGCCCACCGGGAGCAGGCAAGGGCACCCAGGCACAGCGGGTGGCCGGCCGGCTCGGTATCGCCCACATCTCCACGGGCGACATGTTCCGGGCGCACGTGGCCAACGGCACCGAGCTGGGCAAGAAGGTCGACGCCATCATGCGCGCCGGCGAGTACGTCCCGGACGAGATCACCGTGGCGATGCTCGCCGAGCGGATCGCCGAGCCGGACGCCGAGGCGGGCTTCATCCTCGACGGATTCCCCCGCACCGCCGGCCAGGCCGAGGCCCTGGACGAACTGCTGGGGGACGACGGCCTGGACAGGGTGGTCGTGTTCGAGGTCGACGAGGACGAGCTCGTCAAGCGGCTGCTGGCCCGGGGCCGTGCCGACGACACCGAGGAGACCATCCGCACCCGCTTCCGGGTCTACCAGGAGCAGACCCAGCCGCTCCTCGACTTCTACGAGGCCCGCGACATCACGGTCCGGGTGAACGGCATCGGGGACGTCGAGGAGATCACCGATCGGATCCTGGCTGCGCTGAACGCGCGGTGAGGACTCCCGGTCCCCCGTACCCTGTGTCCCGTATCCCGACCGATCCGACGTCGTCGTGGGCGCCCGGCCGGCCGCCCGGAGGCGGGGTGCCGGGTACGGAGTGCCGCGAGCGAGACGAGCGATGATCACCATCAAGAGCAGACGGGAGATGGAGAAGATGGCCCGTGCAGGGGCCTGCGTCGCCGCGGTCCACGAGGCCGTGCGCGAGGCGGCGAAGCCCGGTGTCAGCCTCGTCGAGCTCGACCGTATCGGCGCGGAGGTGATCGAGAAGCACGGCTGCAAGCCCTCCTTCCTCGGCTACCTCGGGTACCCCGCCGTGCTTTGCCTCTCCCCGAACGACGTGATCGTCCACGGCATCCCCAACGACTACCGGCTCAGGGAGGGGGACATCCTCTCCGTGGACGCCGGTGCCATCTACGAGGGGTTCCACGGGGACGCCGCCTTCACCATGGCCATCGGGGAGGTCTCCCCGGAGGCGAGGAAGCTGATCGAGGTCACCGAGCAGGGCATGTGGGCCGGCATCCGCCAGGTCCGCAAGGGTAACCGCCTCGGTGACATCGGCGCCGCCGTCCACGAAGTGGGATCCGCCCACGGCTACGGGGTCGTGGAGGAGTATGTGGGTCACGGCATCGGCCGGGCGATGCACGAGGAGCCCCAGGTCCCCAACTACGGGGAGCCGGGCAAGGGCATCAAGCTGCGGGTCGGCATGGCCCTGTGCATCGAGCCCATGTTCAACGTGGGCAGCCGCCACACCAGGGTCGACCCCGACGGGTGGACCGTCCGCACGGCCGACGGGTCGCTCTCCGCCCACTTCGAGCACACCGTCGCCATCACCCCGGACGGCCCCATGGTGTTCACGGCGGGCCCGGAGCCCGTCCCCGTCGACTGAGCGACGGCGACTTGAGTAGCGGCGCCCCCGCCGATATCATTCAGAGGTCTTTGCGGCTCCTCCTGTGGCCGGGGGAGCGGCTTGCCGACCAGGGCCTTGTGCCTGCAACCACTACCAGTTGCTCCGGTTGCAGAGTGAAGTCGCCCTGGGATCGCACGCGTCGCGTGCGATGAAACCGTATTGAGTTTGGAGTGCATGAATGAAGGTGCGACCTTCCACCAAGAAGATGTGCGAGAAGTGCCGGATCATCCGGCGGCACGGTCGCGTCTGGGTGATCTGCCCCAACCCCCGGCACAAGCAGCGACAGGGTTGATCCATGGCACGTATCGCCGGCGTTGACATCCCCCGCGACAAGCGGCTCGAGGTCTCCCTCACCTACATCTACGGGATCGGCCCGACCCGGGCGAAGCAGATCTGCGCTGAGACCGGGATCGACCCGAACACCCGGGTCCGGAACCTCACGGACGACGAGGTCGCCAAGATCCGTCGTCACATCGAGGCCAACTACCAGGTGGAAGGTGACCTCCGCCGCGAGGTCCAACAGAACATCAAGCGCAAGATCGAGATCGGCTGTTACCAGGGCATCCGGCACCGCCGTGGCCTGCCGGTGCGCGGCCAGCGGACGCACACCAACGCCCGCGCCCGCAAGGGTCGCCGTGTGGCCATCGCCGGTAAGAAGAAGGTCACCAAGTAATGGCTAAGCAGCAGCAGCAAGCCCAGAAGCGGGTGCGCCGTCGGGAGCGCAAGAACATCACCCACGGCCAGGCCCACATCAAGGCGAGCTTCAACAACACCATCATCACGATCACCGACCAGACCGGCGCCGTGATCACCTGGACGTCGGGCGGCTCCGTGGGCTTCAAGGGCTCCCGGAAGTCGACCCCGTACGCCGCCCAGGTGGCCGCGGAGGAGGCCGCTCGCCGCGCCGGCGAGCACGGCATCCGGAAGCTGGACGTGATCGTCTCCGGCACCGGCTCCGGCCGTGACACCGCGGTCCGGACCCTGCAGAACATGGGCATGGAGGTGACGTACATCAAGGACGTGACCCCCTTCCCGCACAACGGTTGCCGTCCGAAGAAGAGGAAGCGCGGCTGATGGCTCGTTACACCGGTCCCCGTCATCGCGCCTGCCGTCGGGCACGCACCCCGCTCTGTCAGTCGAAGCGCTGCCCGGTCGAGCGCCGGCCCTATCCCCCGGGCCAGCACGGCCGCGGCCGCATCCGCGAGAGCGATTACCTGATCCAGCTCCGCGAGAAGCAGAAGCTGCGTGCCATGTACGGCGTGCTCGAGAAGCAGTTCCGTCGTTACTACGAGGAGGCCGACCGGCGTCCCGGCGTCACCGGCGAGGTCCTGCTCCAGCTCCTGGAGCTGCGCCTGGACAACGTCGTGTGGCGTGCCGGCTTCGCCGCCACCCGGCCCCAGGCCCGCCAGCTCGTCAACCACGGGCACTTCCTGGTCAACGGCAAGAAGGTGGACATCCCCTCCTACCAGGTCCGTCCCGGCGACGTGATCACGGTCAAGGAGCGGAGCCGCGACCTGCTGGTCATCCAGCACTCGATCGACACCCGTGACCGGGTCATCCCGGATTGGATCTCCGTGGACGACGACCAGCGGCGCATCGAGATCCTCGCTCGTCCCCGTCGCGACCAGATCGACACCGACATCAACGAGCAGTTGATCGTCGAGCTCTACTCGAAGTGAGGTACCCAGGTTGCTGATCGTCCAACGACCCCAGATCCACGAAGAAACCATCGACGACAACCGCTCCAAGTTCGTCGTCGAGCCGCTCGAGCCGGGGTTCGGCTACACCCTGGGCAACACGCTGCGGCGGACCCTGCTCTCCCGGATCCCGGGTGCCGCGATCACGCGCATCCAGATCGAGGGTGTCGAGCACGAGTTCTCCACGATCGAGGGTGTCAAGGAGGACGTCGTCGACATCATCCTCAACCTGAAGCGGGTCGTGATCCGCATGGAGGGCGTCGACGAGCAGACCCTCTACCTCTCGGCCAAGGGCGCGGGTGAGGTGAAGGCCGGCGATCTCAAGGTCCCGGCCGGCGTCGAGGTGATCAACCCTGACGCCCCCATCGCCACCCTGAGCTCCTCGGGGCGGCTCGAGATGGAGCTCACCGTCGCCCCGGGCGTCGGCTACCGACCGGCGGAGCAGAACAAGGGCGGCATCTCGACCATCGGCGTGATCCCGATCGACTCGATCTTCTCGCCGGTCCGCAAGGTCGCCTACCGCGTGGAGAACACGCAGGTCGGCCAGATGACCAACTACGACCGGCTTATCCTCGACGTCGAGACCAACGGCGCCATCAGCCCGGCCGAGGCCGTCTCGTCCGCCGGCAAGACGCTCGCGGACCTGATGAGCCTCTTCGCCGACCTCGGCGAGGGCCGCGGCCTGGAGCTGGTCGACGTCGTGCCCGAGACGGTCAGCTCGCCCGACCTGGAGCTGCCGATCGAGGCGCTCGACCTGTCGGAGCGTCCCCGCAACTGCCTGCGCCGCGCCCAGATCAAGACCGTGGGCGAGCTCGTGCAGCGCACCTCGGAGGACCTGCTCAACATCACCAACTTCGGTCAGAAGAGCCTCGACGAGGTGATCGCCAAGCTCGACGAGCTGGGCCTCAGCCTCGCCGATGCGCCGTCGGGGAGTGGTAACTGATGCCGCGTCCCCGCAAGGGCCCGCGTCTGGGTGGTTCGCCTGCCCACGAGCAGCTGATCCTCTCCAACCTGGCCGCGGACCTGTTTCGCCATGGCAAGGTCGTGACCACGCTGGCCAAGGCCAAGTCGGTTCGGCCGCTCGCCGAGAAGCTGATCACCACGGCCCGCCGCGGTGACCTCCACGCCCGCCGGGTCGTCCTCAAGACGATCCCGGACAAGGACGTGGTGCACCAGCTGTTCGCCGAGGTGGCCCCGCGGTACGCCGACCGGCCGGGTGGCTACACCCGGATCACCAAGCTCGGCCCGCGTCGCGGCGACGGCGCCGAAGAGGCGATCATCGAACTGGTCTGACGGATCGGGGCGGCCGGACGGCCGCCCCGATCTCCGAACCGAGCGAAGGGCGGCCGGAAGCCGCCTCTCTCTTTCGTCCCCCGAAGCCGCGGCGGAAGCGAGATGGGTGGCGGCACCCCCTGGCGACAGGCTCAGGCGGCGTAGGGCCGGAGGGCCCTCAGCCCAGCAGGCCCACGACGACGCCGAGCATCACGAGCACCGCACCGGCGACCATGACGTGCATCGGGGTCATCCGGCCGGGCAGCCAGCGGCTGGCCAGCATCGGGTCGGTGAACACCACCGCCCCGAACAGGATGGCGAGCAGGCCGGCGATCACCAGCCCCATCGAGACGACGCCGGGGACGACGAACGCGGCCACCACCAGGAGGACGAGGCCGTAGAGCATCGCCCGGGTGAAGGCCCACGACGGGAGCACGGCGCCCCAGCGGGCCTCCGCCTTCTCCAGCATGTGGTCGACCCGGGCCCAGAATCCCTGAGGCGCCGCCCCTGCGGGGGCAGCAGGGGCCGCGGCCGGGGCCGGCTCGGGCTCCGGCGCCGGTGCCCCGGCGGCCACCTTCTCTCTCACCTTGGGGCGGCGGCGCATCCGGGAAGACTCGGCCAGCAGCTGCCGGAAGCCCGCGGCGTCCTCGAAGTCGAGCAGCACGCCATCGCCCTCCACCTCGAACCGGTAGGCGGTCTCGGTGGTCGGCTCCAGCACCACCTCGTCGAGACTCCAGTGCCCCAGCTCCTGGTCGTTGACCTCGATCCGGATGCGGTGGTCGGCGAGGAACACCACAGCGGGGACGCTGCGGGGATCACCAGGTGTCCGCAAGGACGCGTTGAACGTGCCCATCGCAGGTTTGTATCGGCACGTCCGGGGGTGACTTTTGGTTTTTCAGTTCATGGGGACGGGCAGCCCGAACCCCAGGATGAGGAGCACGACGATGAACCCCACGGCGAACAGGCAGGTCCCGATGATCCCGAGCACCCGGGCGGTCCGGGCGGTCGACGCCCCCTCGGGATCGCGGCGGCCCTCCTCGATCGCCTGGAGCTCCTTCATGGCCATCCAGAGGGCGAAGGGCGCCACGATCTGGATCAGGATCCCCACGACCCCCAGGACGAGGGCGTTGCTGGCTTGGCTCTCCTCGGGGTAGCGGTGCTCGGTGGGGAATTCGGGAACGGTCATTTCCGGGCGCACTCTAAGCGGATATAGGCTCCGCGCCGCATGTCGCAACCGTTCTACATCGACTTCGACCTGGAGTCGTGGGCCCGGCTCCGGGCGTCCACGCCGCTGACCCTCTCCGAAGAGGACATCGACCGGCTCCGGGGCATCAACGACGGCCTGGACATGGAGATGGTCGAGAAGGCATACCTCCCGCTCTCCCGTCTGCTCAACCTCCACGTCCAGGCCCGCCAGCAGCTCGCGGTGGTCACCGACCTCTTCCTGGGGACCCCGGCCCGCCCCGTCCCCTATGTGATCGGCGTCGCCGGGTCGGTGGCCGTGGGCAAGTCGACCACCTCCCGCGTCCTCCAGGCGCTGCTGGCGCGATGGCCCCACCACCCCTCCGTGGAGCTGGTCACCACCGACGGCTTCCTCTACCCGAACGCCGTCCTGGAGGAGCGGGGCCTGATGGACCGGAAGGGCTTCCCCGAGAGCTACGACCGGGCCGCGCTCCTCGACTTCGTCTCCCGGGCCAAGGCGGGGGAGACGCCCCTGGAGGTGCCCGTCTACTCGCACGTCCGCTACGACATCGTCCCGGGGGAGCGGCGGGTCGTCGAGCGGCCCGACATTCTGATCGTCGAGGGCCTCAACGTGCTCCAGGCCGGCGGGACCGGTGCGTTCGTCTCCGACTACTTCGACTTCTCGATCTTCGTGGACGCGGAGGTCCCCGACATCCGGGAGTGGTACGTCCGGCGCTTCCTGACGCTGAAGGACACGGCGTTCAAGGAGCCCGACGCCTACTTCAGCCGCTATGCAGGCCTCACCGACGAGGAGGCGCGCCAGGTCGCCCTCGACATCTGGACCCGGATCAACGAGGTCAACCTGATGGAGAACATCCTCCCCACGAGGGAGCGCGCCGACCTGATCCTGGAGAAGGGGCCCGATCACTCGATACGCCGGGTGCGGCTCCGCCGGTAGGGGTTGTGGTCCCGGCGGCGGGGCGGCGACAATGACGCCGTGAACAAGATGTTCTCCCGCGCCATCCGCGCCACCTTCCTCGACCGCCGCGCCCACAAGGAGGCGTTCTTCGACGATGACGCCGCCGCCGACGGGGCGATCCTCTACGCCCTGGTCGGCGCTGCCTCATACCTGATCGTCCACCTCCGCATCGGGTCGCTCCGGTTCTTCTCGATCACCGGCCTGCTGCAGTCGGCCATCGTCCTGCTCATCGGGTGGCTGGTGATGGCCACCTCCACCTGGTTCGTGGCCGGCCGGCTGTTCGGCTCCACGCTGCGCCGCCCGCAGTTGATGATCGGGCTCCACGGTCTCGGTGCGCTCCCGCTGCTGCTCGACGCCGGCGGCCAGGTGCTCGGCGGCATCGGCCTGCTCTGGCACCTCGCCATCCTGACGGTGGCGACCGAAGAGGCCTCCAGTCTCGACCTGCGCCGGTCGGCCGCATCCGTGCTGATCGGGTTCGCGGTCGTGACGCTGATCCGGATGCTCCTCCAGGTCCCCTTCGCCGTCTTCGGATGACGGTCTACCGGATCGATCTCGCCTACGACGGGTCGGGCTTCCGCGGCTACGCCCGCCAGGAGGGCGTGCGCACCGTGCAGGGGGAGCTGGAGCGCGCACTCGGCGTCGTCCTGGGCGCCGAGCCCGAGACCGCGGTCGCCGGCCGCACCGATGCCGGGGTCCACGCCCGCGGCCAGGTGGTGTCCTTCAGCTGGGACGGCGAGGTGGACACCGACCGGCTGGCCCGGTCGCTGAACGGGCTGCTCGGCCCGGAGATCGCCGTCCGCTCGGTCGCCCCGGCGTCAGACGACTTCCACGCCCGGTTCTCGGCGAAGTGGCGCCGCTACCGCTACCGCATCGGCATCGGCCCGGGGGGCGACCCGCTCACCCGCGCCTACACCTGGGAGGTGGGGCGTCCCCTGGACACCGGGGCCATGCGGCGAGCGGCAGCCGACTTCGTCGGGGAGCACGACTTCACCTCGTTCTGCCGCAGCGTCGAGGGGAGGAGCAACGTGCGGCGGGTCGACGAGTCTGCCCTGGAGGTCGACGGCGAGGTCGTCACCTACTGGGTGCGGGCCAACGCCTTCTGCCACCAGATGGTCCGCTCGATCGTCGGCCACCTCTACGACGTCGGCCGCGGCTTCGCCGCCCCGGACTCGGTCCCCGCGGTCATCGCCGCCCGCGACCGGTCGAAGGTGGGCACCGTGGCGCCACCCCACGGCCTGGTGCTGTGGGAGGTGGGCTACTGACCCCTGGCCAGGTAGGGGGCCAGGGCCTTCGCGATCGACTCGGCGTGCCCGGAGTCGCGGGTCTCCACCGAGATCTCGATCTCGACCTGGCCGAACGGCATGTCGAGCCCCTCCCGGTGGTGGTCGACCTGGACCACGTTGGCGCCTCGCCTGGCGATGGCGTCCAGGATCCCCGCCAGGCTCCCCGGCTGGTCCGGGACGTGGACGGTGAACTGGGCGAACCGGCCCGAGGCCTGGAGGCCGTGGCGGACCACCTTGCCCAGCATCAGCAGGTCGATGTTCCCGCCCGAGAGGACGACGACCACGGGGTCGGGGGCGTCGTCGGGGATGAGGCCCTCGAGGAGGGCGGCCACGCCCACGGCGCCGGCCGCCTCGACCATCAGCTTCGACCGTTCCAGGATCAGCGTGAGGGCAGCCATGGTCTGGGAGTCCTCGACGGTGATCACGGAGTCGACGTGCCGCTGTACCAGCTCCCAGACGTGGGGGGACGGGACCGTGACCGCGATGCCGTCGGCGATGGTCGGGTTGTTCCGGGGGTAGTCGGTGACCAGCTCGCCGCGGGCCATGCTCGCCGCGTAGACGCCGGCGGCCGCCGCCTCCACGCCGATCACCTTCGCCTCGGGCCGCAGGGTCTTGACCGCCAGGGCCGTGCCGGCGAGGAGACCGCCGCCCCCCGTCGGCACCACCACGGTGCCCACCTCGGGGAGCTGCTCGACCACCTCCATGCCCAGCGTGGCCTGGCCGGCGATGATCAGCTCGTCATCGTAGGGGTGGACGAACTTCGCCCCCGTCTTCTCGGCGTGCTGCCGGGCCGCCTCGACCGCGTCGGCGAGGTTGCGCCCCTTCAGCTTCACCTTCGCCCCGTAGTCCTGGGTGGCCTTGATCTTGGGGATGGCGGCGTTGGTGGGCATGAAGACGGTGCACGGCGAGCCGGCAATCCGGGCCGCCAGAGCCACGCCCTGGGCGTGGTTGCCCGCCGAGGCGGCCACCACGGGAGCGCCCTCGAGGCGGGAGACGACGTTGAGCGCGCCACGGATCTTGAACGACCCGGCCCGTTGCATGCACTCGGCCTTCAGGTAGACGTCCCGGCCGGAGAGGCGGGAGAACGAATGGGATCTGAGGAGCGGGGTCCTGGCTACGTGGTCCCCGAATCTGGCTCTGGCTTCGGCGACCTGTTCTATGGTGATCACGAGTTGGCCTTGTGGCTTCCTGGCACGTAGCATAAGGCGTCCCGGTTTCGCCGGGATCGTTTCCCCGAGGAGTCCCCGCCCTCATCCGTGCGAGGAGACTGAAGACAACGCATGAGCTCACAGAAGACTTACACGCCCAAGGCCGGCGACATCCAGCGCGCCTGGTACGTGGTCGACGCCACCGACCTGCCTCTGGGTCGCCTCGCATCCGAGGTCGCCAGGATCCTCAAGGGCAAGCACAAGCCGATCTACACGCCGAGCCAGGACACCGGTGACTTCGTCGTCGTGGTCAACGCCGAGAAGGTGGCGGTGACCTCCGACAAGAGCCGCACCAAGATCTATTACCGGCACTCGGGCTACCCGGGCGGCATCAAGGCCGAGACCTTCGAGAGCCTCCGCCAGCGCCGCCCCGAGGTGATCATCGAGAAGGCGGTCAAGGGGATGCTGCCGAAGAACCGTCTCGGCAGGAAGATGTACCGGAAGCTGAAGGTGTACGCCGGGCCCGATCATCCGCACCAGGCCCAGGCTCCGGTCCCGTTGCAGCTCGACGTCCGAAAGGTGGAAGACTGATGGCCAAGCCGCTCGTCCAGGCGACCGGTCGGCGCAAGGAGGCGGTGGCGAGGGTTCGCCTCCGCGAGGGCTCCGGCCAGGTGACCCTCAACGGAAAGTCCCTCGAGGAGTACTTCCCGACCATGGCCATGCGCCTCCGGGTCCTCGAGCCCCTGAACCTGACGCAGACCCAGGGCCGCTACGACATCGACGCCACCCTCGACGGTGGCGGCACCACGGGTCAGGCCGACGCCCTGCGTCTCGGCATCTCCCGGGCGCTCGTCGCCCTCGACCCAGAACTGCGGCCGGTCCTGCGCAAGGCGGGGATGCTCACCCGGGACGCCCGCGTGGTGGAGAGCAAGAAGTACGGTCTCAAGAAGGCCCGGCGCGCTCCCCAGTACACCAAGCGGTAGCCTTCCGCCATGTCCGACCTCCGTCGTCTCCTCGACGAGGGGAAGCCCATCTTCGGCACCGACGGTGTGCGCGGTGTCGCGGGGTCGGACCTCACCCCCGAGCTGGCGCTCGCCATCGGGCGCGCCGCCGGCGGCTGGCTGCGCACCGGCCCCGTGCTGGTGGGCCGCGATACGCGCCGCTCCGGATCCATGCTCTCGGAAGCCCTCCAGGCGGGCTTCCACGCGGCCGGGATCGACACGGTCGACGTAGGGGTGATGCCCTCCGGGGGCATCTCCTACCTGACCGAGTCGACCTCGGCCACCATGGGGGCGGTCGTCTCGGCGTCCCACAACCCGGCCGGGGACAACGGCATCAAGCTGCTGGCGGCCCGGGGCACCAAGCTGCCCGACTCCGTCGAGCGCGAGCTCGAGGAGCGGCTCCGCTCCGGGGCGATGACCTCCGCGGTCGGCCCGGCGATCGGGTACCGCATCGAGGACGGCTCGGGCATGGCCGCCTACCTCGACCACCTGGCGTCCAGCTCCCGCTACTCGCTGTCGGGGATCTCCATCGCCCTGGACTGCGCCAACGGCGCCGCCTACAAGGCCGCGCCCGAGCTGTTCGACCGTCTTAAGGCAGACGTCATCGTGCACAACGCGGAGCCCGACGGCAACAACATCAATGCGGGGTGCGGGGCCACCCACCCCGAGTTCCTGGCATCGGTGGCCGGCGGCCGGATCGGGCTCGCCTTCGACGGCGACGCCGACCGGCTCATCGCCGTCGACGAGGACGGGAACGTGGCCAACGGCGACGTGATCATGGCGATCGTCGCCCGGCACATGAAGCAGCAGGGCCGGCTCAAGAAGGACAAGGTGGTGGCCACCGTCATGTCCAACCTCGGCTTCCGCCGCTCCATGGACGAGGCGGGGATCGAGATCGTGGAGACCAAGGTCGGCGACCGCTACGTCGCCGAGGCCATGGAGGAGCACGGCGCGGTCCTCGGCGGGGAGCAGTCGGGGCACGTCATCTTCACCGAGTACGCCCGCACCGGCGACGGCCTGCTCACCGCGGTGCAGCTGCTCAACGTGGTGGCCGGGACCGGCAAGGAGCTCCGGGAGCTCCGGGCCGGGGCCATCACCGAGTACCCGCAGGTGCTGGTCAACGTGGAGGTCGGCCGGGCCCGGAACCTGGACGACGCACCGGGCCTCAAGGCCCGGATCGCCGAGGTGGAGGCGGAGCTGGGGGAGAACGGCCGGGTGCTGGTGCGCCCGTCCGGGACGGAGCCGCTGCTGCGGATCATGGTGGAAGCCCCTTCCGAATCCGACGCACGGAGGTACGCTGAGGCCCTGGCCGAAGCGGCCAGACACAGTTTCAGCCAACAGGTGGGTTGATCGACCGACAGGGAAGACGACCAAGACTGATAGCGCCTGGCCTCGCTCCAGCAGCGAGGTGACGAGGAGGAAGGTCATCGAAAGATTCGGCGGATGCCTTCCCGGCCAGCCACGGTCGTGACGTGTGGGAGGAAAACCCGGGAGTGATCCCGGAACAGAGGCCCACACGAGGGGCTCCGGCGTGAGCCGGATCGTCTTCTCGCACGCGCTCTCCCACCCCGACACAAGGAGACACGCGCATGTGCGGAATCGTGGGGTACGTAGGGCCCCGTCAGGCCGTGAACGTGCTGCTGCCGGGCCTGTCCCGGCTCGAGTACCGGGGGTATGACTCCGCCGGTGTGGCGCTCGTCCGCGCCGACTCCATGGACGTGATCAAGACCGTGGGGCGGATGACAGACCTCGCCGACCTGGTCAGCAAGGAGAAGCCGCAGCCGGCCAACGCCGGCGTCGGCCACACCCGCTGGGCCACCCATGGCGCCCCCAACATGGTCAACGCCCACCCCCATCTCGACGACAACGGCGACGTGGTCGTGGTCCACAACGGGATCATCGAGAACTGGCGGGAGCTCAAGGCCGAGCTGATCCGCAAGGGCCGGAAGTTCATCACCGAGACCGACACCGAGGTGGTCGCCAACCTGCTCGGCGAGTACTCCGACCTCCCGCTAGTGGAGGCGGTCCGCCAGGTCATGCGCCGCGCCGACGGCGCCCTGGCGCTGGCGGTGATGCGGCGCGGCGAGCCCGACGTGATCGTCGGAGCCAGGCGGGGCTCGCCCCTCGTGGTGGGGCGGGGCGACGGCGAGAACTTCCTCGCCTCCGACATCCCCGCGTTCCTCGAGTTCACCCGGGAGATGATCGTGGTCGAGGACGACCGGATCGTCGAGGTGCGTCGCGACGGCGTCCGGCTGTTCGACCTCGACGGCAACGAGCTGGAGCCGGAGCACCGGAAGATCGACTGGGACCTCGAGGCCGCGGAGAA
>QGUS01000185.1 GCA_003242515.1 Actinomycetota bacterium | reverse complement strand
AGGGGGCGCGGTTGCGGTTGTCTGGGAGCCCATCGACGAGCAGGGCGACGCCGCCGGGGCCGTAACCCTCGTACCAGATCTCCTCGTAGGCGGCCGCCCCGGCCATCTCTCCGGTGCCGCGCTTGATCGCCCGATCGATGTTGTCGTTGGGCATCGACGCGGCCTTCGCCTTGAAGATGGCGTTGGCGAGGGCGGTGTTGAACTCGGGGTTGCCGCCGCCGTCACGAGCCGCGATCTCGATCGCCTTGGCCAACTTCGCGAACAGCTTGCCGCGGGCCGCGTCCTGGCGGCTCTTGCGGTGCTTGATGTTGGCCCACTTCGAATGTCCAGCCATGCGTGAATCGCCTCGGTGAATGGGTTTCCGCCGGCCCACCGATCGCGGGCGCGACCCCGCAAGGATATCCGGCCCGAAGGGGTTCGCCGTCGTCAGGCGAGGGAGGAGAGACCCAGCGCCACCTCGTAGCAGCGCAGGTACCGTGCCGCGACCGCCTCCCAGTCGAACCCGGCGGCCCGACGCATGCCGCTCTCCCCCATGGACCGGGCGGCGCCGGGGTCGGCGAGCAGATCCGAGACGGCCCCGGCGAGGCTCCCGGCTTCGCCCACCGGGACGAACCGGGCGGCGTCCCCGGCGACGTCCCGGAAGGCCGGGAGGTCGGAGGCCACGAGGGCGCAGCCGGCGGCCATCGCCTCCACCAGGATGATCCCGAAGCTCTCGCCCCTGGTGTTGGGGGCGGTGAACACGGAGGCCTCTCCCAGCACCCTCCGCTTCTCGTCGTCGCCCACCCGGCCCAGGAACTCGACACCGTCCGGGACGGTGTCACGGAGGGCGCCCATCACGACGAGACGCGCCCGGGGATGACGCTCCCTGACCGCGGGCCAGGCGTCAAGGAGCACGTCGAGGCCCTTGCGCGGCTCGTCCCGCCCCAGGAAGGCCACGAGCATGGAGTCCTTCTCCCCCGCCGGAGCGAAGGCGGCGACGTCGACGGCGTTGGGGACGATCTCGACCGGTCCCCAGGAGGCCGGGATGGCCGCGGCGGCCGTCCGGCTCACCGCGGTGATCACCGACCGGCGCATCACCCGGCGCACGGGGAGCATCCCGTAGACCCTGGGGACCCACGAGGGCGGGTCGGCGTGGAAAGTCACCACCACCGGGCGGCCGGCGGCCAGGCCGGCCCATCCGACCAGCGGCATGAGCGGCTCGTGGACGTGGACAACGTGGCCGCTGGCCCGGGCCCCCCGGGCCCGGGCCAACCCGCCGGGATCGAGGCTCACCGGCGCCACCGAGTCGTTCCCGCGGATGCGGACCACCCGTCCCACCTGGACGGCCCCGGCCGGCCCCTCACCCGACGGGTCGCCGGCTCCCACCACCACCGTCTCGTGGCCCATGCCCCGCAGGCGTTCCGCCAACTGGAGCACCAGCTGCTGGACGCCGCCGGGGGCGCCGAGGTCGTAGGGGCAGACGAGGCCGATCCTCATCGGTCGGAAGGCCAGTTCGGGACCACCAGGTGCCACTGGTCCGGCGCCTGGCGGATGAAGTCCTCCATGTGGGCGGCGAGGGCCTCGGTCATCTGGCGCACCTGCTCGGTGCGGTCGACGCCCTCGGGGACGGGTATGGCAGGCCGGACCACCACCCGGTACCCGTCCTTGCCGTCGAAGTAGCAGGCGACGGGGAACAGCGGGGCGCCCATCTTCACGGCCAGCGAGGCCGGGCCGGGCGGGAGGGTCGTCTCCTCGCCGAAGAACTTCACCGCCACCCCCCTGCCCTTGAGGTCCCGGTCCGAGAGCAGGGCGACGGCCTTGTTGTCCCGCAGGGCGGCCTCCAGCCGCCGCATCACCTCGGCGCGGCCCGTGGCCAGGACGATCTCGATGCCGAAGTCGGCCCGCATCCGGGTGAACCAGTCGGTGATCCTGCGGTTGGGCAGGTTCTCCGCCACCGCCACCACCGGGATGCCCTGGTTGCCCGCCACCGGGGCGGCCGCTTCCCAGTTCCCCATGTGCGGCAGGGCGTAGATCATCCCCTTCCCCCGGGCCTTGGCCTCGAGGATCAGGTCCAGGCCCCCGACGGTGGTGGCTGCGAGCACCGGCGGTACCCGTCGCCGCCGCGCCCACGGGGCCTCGCCCCAGTAGCGGCCGTAGCCCATCAGGACCCGCCTGCCCAGCCGCCTCGCCACGGCGGGGTCGCCCGTCACCCGGGCCATGTGGCGGGTGGCCATGCGCCGCCGGCCCCCGTCGAATAGCCACCAGACGAACCCGAACCCGGCGCCCAGCTTCCGTGCGAGCCGCCCGGGGAGGAGGCCGACAAGACCCACGCCGGCGCGCAGGGCCAGGTACGCGGCGAGGTGCTTCACGACGGGATGGAGCGGTACGACCGCCAGAAGCGGTCCACCGCGGTGAACCAGACCAGGACCACGAACACCCAGAGCATGGGCTCGACCTGGCCGAGGATCAGCCCCAGGCAGAAGAGGATGATCCGCTCGGCGCGCCCCATGAGACCGCCGCGTCCGTCCAGCCCGTTCGCCTCGGCGCGGGCCCGCATGTACGGGACGAGCATGGCGCCGCCGAGACCCAGGACGATCAGCAGCAGGATCCTCGGCTCCCCGGCGTGGGCCACCGCCAGGGCCGAGAAGGCGGCGATCTCGCCGAGACGGTCGAAGGCGGCGTCGAGGAAGGCGCCCCGTTCGGTGACGGAGTTGGAGGCGCGGGCCACCGCACCGTCGAGACCGTCCAGGCACGACCCGAGCAGCACCACCACCGCGCCCGGCACCAGGCGCCCCCGCGCGATCAAGAAGGCACCCACGACCACGACGGCGAGACCGAGCACCGTCATGGCGGTGGCGGTCATTCCGATCCGGGAGAGGCCCCGGCCGATCGGCTCCAGGAATCGGGTCACCCGTGGCCGGACCCGCGTGTCGATCACGACCACGAAAGTAGCACCCGGCAGGTCGGAGGGCGATGATCGGGCTGTAGCATCCGCGCAGCCGAACCAGGAGGTCCCGTGGTCCCCGAGAAAGTCCGCAACGTCGTGCTAGTGGGTCACGGAGGCAGCGGGAAGACCACTCTCGCCGAGGCGATGCTCCACACCGCCGGAGCGACCACCCGCATGGGCTCCGTCGACGCCGGTACCTCGGTCCTCGATCACGAGCCTGAGGAGCTCGCACGGCACATCTCCCTGAGCCTCGCCACCGCCACCGTCGAATGGATGGGGCACCGGATCAACATCATCGACACCCCCGGCTCCCCCGACTTCATAGGCGACGCCCGCTCCGCCCTCCGTGCCGCCGACATGGCCCTCTTCTGCGTCTCCGCCGTCGACGGCGTCCAGGTCCACACCGAGCAGCTCTGGCGGGCCGCCGAGGAGGAGGGCATCCCCCGGGCCGTGGTGGTCACCAAGATCGACCGGGAGCGCGCCTCGTACACCCGCACCATGGAGGAGCTCCGTGACGCGTTCGGCAAGGCCCTCGCCCCGATCCTCGTCCCCATCGGCGAGGAGCAGGCCGTGCGCGGCGTCGTCCGGGTCGCCACCGAGCGCGCCTACGAGTACGCCGAAGGCAACCCGAAGGGCAGCCAGGTCGACCTCCCCGCCGACGTCGCCGACCTGGTCCACCAGGCCCACACCGGCCTCATCGAGACGGTCGTCGAGACCGACGACGAGATGATGGAGGCCTACTTCGAGGGCAGAGAGCCCACCCGCGACCAGATCGTCGCCACCATCCACGGGGGCATCGTCTCCGGCGACGTCCACCCGGTGCTCGTCACCTCCGCCTCGAAGCTGATCGGCGTCGACATCCTGCTCGAGTTCCTCGTCGACTACGGGCCCAATCCGACCGAGCGGGCCATGCCCCCGCTCACCTCCGGCACCGCCCCGCAGATCGGCGCCGACGGGCCGGTGCTGGCCTACGTCTTCAAGACGACCTCCGACCCGTTCGTCGGCCGCATCAGCATGTTCAGGGTCTACTCCGGCGAGATCAGGGCCGACCAGGAGCTGGAGGTCGCCAGGACCGGCGCCAGGGTCCGGCTCCACAACCTGTTCAAGATCCACGGCAAGGAGCACCGAGACGTCACCGAGCTGCCCGTGGGCGGCGTGGGAGCCGTGGCCAAGATCGAAGACCTGCGTGCCGGCGACACGCTCCGGTCGCCCGGCATGGACGCGGTCATCGAGCCGGTGCGCTACCCGCGTCCCGTCGCCGAGATCGCGATCACGCCCAAGTCCCACCAGGACGAGGACAAGCTGTCCACCGCCCTCGCCCGCATCACCGAGG
>QGUS01000184.1 GCA_003242515.1 Actinomycetota bacterium | reverse complement strand
GGGGGGCGCCACCGGGCGGGGGGCGCGTCGCAGGACCCCTTGTCACCCCTGCCGGGGTTGGTGGACGGCGGGATCTACCCGGTGAACCCGCTCCTGGCCATGCGGGTGCGGGTCGGCGGGGGCGTGGTCGGTGCCGTGTCCTCGGTGGTGGCGCGGGGCCGGGGCGAGGTGCTCTCCGAGCTGGCCGAAGCCTTGAGGCTGCAACGGGCGGGCTGGCCGGCACCGGAGGCCTTCCGGCGCATCGCCGAGCTCACCCCGGAGCCGTTCTGTGCCCGGACCTACCGGCTGCTGGCCACGGCGGAGGAGCGGGGTGCCGATCTGGCCGGGGCGTTGCTCGCGCTTTCCGAAGACGTGCGGGAGTCGAGACGCGAGTCGATGAAGCGGATCGCCACGAGGCGGCGGGCGGCGATGCTCATCCCCACCATCGCCATCCTCGCCCCGGTGCTGATCCTCTTCGTCGCGGCACCGCTCCCGTACCTGATCACGAACTGGAGATGAAGGGAGGTCAGCATGCAGAAGGGAGGCAGCATGGAGAAGGCGAAGGCACTGCTGGTCGCCATCAGTGAAGACGAGCGCGGCCTCAACACCGCCGAGCTCATGGGCAACGCCGCCCTGGCGATAGCCGCTCTCGTCGTGATCTGGGGCGCCCTCCAGGCGCTCGGGGTCGACGTCGTCGGATGGATCAGGGGGCAGCTGCTCGGCGGCTGACGGACCGGGGCCTGACCTCCGCCCAGTTCGCCCTGGCGGCAGGGCTGAGCTTCCTGATGTTCGCCCTGCTCGCCAACCTGGTCGTCGTGGAGTACGGCAGAGGGGCCCTGCGGTCGGCGCTGGAGCAGGGTGTTCGCGCCGGGTCGGTGAGCCGTTCCCTCGACGTGTGCGAGGCGACGGCGACCGACGTGGTGGGTCAGCTGCTGGGCGGGGCCATGTCCGACGGCCTGCGACTCCGTTGCCGGATCGAAGGCGAGGGTGTGGTGGCCACGGCCGACGCCGTCTTCGAGGCCTGGGTGCCGCTGGTGCCCGACTTCGAGGTGTCCCTCCGGGTGGAGGCCTATCTGGAGCCGGAGCGGTGAAGGACCGGGGTCACGCCGCGCTCGAGCTCGCCCTGGGGATCGGGCTCCTGATGCTGCCGGCGGTGCTGGCGGTGCTCGCCTTCGGCCCGTGGTCGGAGCGGAAGGTCCTCGCCGAGGCCGCGGCGGCGGAAGGAGCCCGGGTTCTCGCAGTGGACCTCGACCACCGCGACGCCGAGGAGCTGGTGCTGAGCATGGCATCGGGGCACGGCCTCGTGCCGGACCAGGTCCGGCTCGGCTGGTGCGGGGCTACGCCCGTGTCCGCCGGCGGGCCGACCGGCCGGTGTCCGTTGGAGCGGGGCACGCTCGTCACCCTCGAGGTTCAGGTGTGGGTGCCGCTCTTCCAGTCCCCATGGGGACCGGTAGGGGGCCTGTGGGTGTCCGGCGACCACAGCGAGCCGATCGACCTCTACCGGAGCATGCCGTGAGGGGGGAGCAGGGGTCGATCACCATCTGGATGGTCGGGCTCACCCTTCTGATCCTGGCGTTGGGCGGGCTGGCGATCGACTACTGGCGGGCGCTGGCCCTCCAGCGGGAGCTGGCCGCGGTGGCCGACTCGGCCGTCCTGGCGGGAGCGTCGGGGATCGACGAGGCGCACTACCGGGCGACCGGCGAGGTGATCCTCGACCGGGACCGGGCGGCTTCCCTTGCGGCCCGGGCCGTCGCCGCACAGGACGTCGCTCTCGTCGGCTTCGTGGTCGACTTCGCTCCCGGCGGCGTCTCCGTGACCGTGGTGGTCGAGGCGGAGGTGGAGCTGGGTCTGTTGCGGCTGCTGACCGGTGAGGACGACCCGCTCACGGTCTCTGCGCGGGCGACGGCGTACCCGCTAAGGGTGCCCTGAACTCCTGGCCCGGGGCACCGGTGGAGGTCGCTCGGTTGCGGTGCGGCCGGCGGCTCAAGATTTTCGGGCGAGAGTCTGATACCGGTGTCTTCTATGGGAACCAGAGCCAGGACGTCGTCTCGCCCACACGGCAAGGACGCGACTCCGGTCGCGACCCCGGGCCACTGCGCTGCGCCCGACCGCGCGGACGAGGCCGCGGAGGAACTCCATCCTCGGTGACCTGAGGGCGGCTGTACGCGGGTCCTGTCCGGTTCGTCGAACCTCCTGGTCTACTGAATCTCGCTCGCACACGCTGCAGTCTCAGCCGTTCCCGAAGCGAACGCCGTGGGTCGCGAGGCTCGAACCCGATACGAAACCGCAGCACGGATTCCCATCGATCGAGTCGGTCCGATCGAGTTTTGGCCCCACCGTTCGCATGAGGTGAAACGAGTTGAGACCAGAGAAACGTCATCTGCAGAAAACGAGCCGCTGGCGCCGCGTCATCGCCACGACCGTGGCGATGGCCCTGCTCGGCGCCGGGCTCATGACAGCTCCCACGACCGCAATCGCTGCTCCCGGCGATTGCACGATCGCCATCACTTCGCCCGGGACCGTGTCGGTGAACACGCAGTTCACCGAGCAGATCACCGTGAGCTGCCGGGACGGCGGGTGCACGGACGTCGTCATCGAGCAGACGCTGCCGTCGGAGCTCCAGTTCGTCGACGTCCCCACGGGCGCTGAAGAGGTGGTCGCCTCGGTAGAGGCCGTCTCGGGCTCCCTCCACGACTTCGGGGCCACCCTCCGGTTCCACCTGAACCAGATCGGCCAGCCGGCCGTCAAGACCTTCTCGGTCACGCTCGCCAACGACAGGGGACCTGCGACGACCGTCTCGCCCGACTCGTCGTGGGACCTCGTCATCACGTCGGGAGCGTTGATCGCGTCGAGCACCACGAAGCCCACCGGGACGGTCGGCCTCGTCGTCTCCAAGACCTTCTCGACGGTCCCGGCGAGCGGCAACCGGACCGTGACCTACTACCTGAGCGGTCGGGTGGTCGGCAACACCAGCCAGCCGGGTGAGCCGTGGATCGTCCGCTGGGCGACGTAGGAGCTCACCTTCACCGACGTGATCCCGGCGGGGGCATCGGTCATCTCGTCGGTCGCTCCGGACGGACTGGACTGGGAGGTCATCCCCAACGGTGACGGCAGCGAGATCTGGAAGCTCGTCGTCCCTGGCCCGTTCGATCCGGGCGGCTCGGACACCTTCGCGCCGAGGCTCACGGTGTACTACCCCCCGTCGGACTTCCCCGACGGCACGGTCCCCCCGACCAACACGGTCCAGCTCACGGTCGAGGACAAGGCCGGTGGCGTCTGGGCCCGGAGAGCTCGAGCACGACCCCTCCGGCGGTCAGCGACGGCACCGGGCTGGACACGTACCTCGGCGTCGACAAGGTGCGCACCTCCACTTCCGCGCACCGGGCGAACAACTACCCGAACACCTACCGGATGCAGGCCGTCCTGCACGATACGCAGGGGCACGGGGCGCGGAACCTCGTCCTGACCGACGATCACGCCAACGCGCCTGTCTTCTGGGAGCACACGGCCATGTACCGCCTCCTCTTCGCGTTCAACGCCGAGAGCAGGGGGCGAACGCACCATGGCAGCTGCAGCTTCAGTACAACGGCTCGCCGACCTGGGAGACGGTCGCCAGCGGCACGACCTCCACCAATGCCGATCTCAGCTTCGCGGTCACCGGTTCCGGGGGCTCCTCGGGTGCCATCCTTCGTGATCCGGGCCTGGCCATCACCGGATGGCGTCTGGTGATCTCGCCGGACGACTCGGATCCCGCCCTGCCCCATCTGGCGATGGTCACGGCCACGATGCAGTACCGGCCGGCATGGCGCAACACGCTCGACGGGACGCCGCTGGGCGGGCCGACCGACACTGCGGTGGTGAGGAACACCGTCGTGCTCGCGGCCGACGATGCCACCACCGGCGACCCGCTCACCACGGTGCAGGCCCATCATGACCTCGAGATCCGCGACGGCATCCAGGCCCGGGTCGACATCATCTAGACTTCGGCGTCGACGTACGTCCCGGGGGACACGGGCCATGCGAGGGTCGAGCTCCAGATGGGCTACGACCTGTCCGCGGAGGCATGTGTGGCGACCGTGCTCCCGCCCGGGGTGAAGTGGACGGGCGCCACGCCGACGGTGGTCAACTCGCAGGTGCCGCCCGGGTTCGCGCCTCCGCTGCCCGCCGGCGCGACGGTCGAACTGACCGCGACGGGCACGGCGATCGCGGGGCAGTACGAGAACACGGTGATCGCCACGGCGGAGAACCCGCTCGATCCGGGCACGGAGCTCCAAGCCGCGGAC
>QGUS01000183.1 GCA_003242515.1 Actinomycetota bacterium | reverse complement strand
GCCGGCGGTCGACGGGCCCGAGGGACGCCGGCCGGTGGAGGAGATGCCGGGCGTGGCCATGGAGCCGGCCCTGCGCCAGTACCTGGCCCGTCTAGACGGCGAGACCTTCCGCACCTCGTCGGGCCCGGTGACCGTCGCCACGCTGGAGGAGATCGACGGGCAGCCGGTGGTGAAGAAGATCGTCTTCCGCAAACCCGACATCGGCGACCGCTTCTTCCGCCTCGCCGTGCTCCCCGAGGCAGCCTTCTTCTTCCTCACGGTGGGGCTGACCATCCTCGCCTTCGAGTACTACGCCCTCGGTCCTGGGGTCGCCGCCGGCGTGGCCGCCATCTCCCTCTACCTGGGCGGCTGGGGTCTGGTGAACCTGCCCACCCGGTGGTGGGCCCTGGCGCTGGTCTTCCTGGGCTGGGGGCTGCTCACCAGGTCGCACCAGGCCGGAGGGTCCAAGCCATCGTTGGTCCTGGGAACCGTGGCGATGTTCCTGGGCGGCGTCTGGATCGTCGACGGGAAGGGCCAGATCGACGCCCGCTGGTGGCTGATCCTCCTGTCGGTGCTCGCAGTGCTCTTCTTCTACCTGCTGGCGATGCCGGTGGTGCAGCGCGCCCGTCTCTCCACGATGACGCTGGGGAGGGAGGGGCTGATCGGGCTCCGGGGGATCGCGGTGAGCGACTTCACGCCGAACGGGGTGGTCGAGGTCGAGGGAGCCCGGTGGCGGGCGACCGCCCACCGGGAGGCCGGCCTCACTCCGGGCGCCGAGGTCGTGGTCACCGGGGTCGACGGCCTCTACCTGGAGGTCGAGCCCGCGGGTCGCGAAAACTAACGCAGCTCTTTCCAGATTCTACCTGGCACCCTCCGGCCCTCAGGGTTAGCTTTCCGGCCTCTGTCACAGAGCGGGAGGAGCAGGTGCCAACCAAGGATGACTGGCAGCTGAAAGCACTGTGCCGTGGGAATCACGCTCATCTCTTCTTCCCCCCTTCCACCTTCGAGCGCAAGGAGGAGCGGGAGAAGCGGGAGATGAAGGCGAAGGCGATCTGTGGCGTGTGCCCTGTGCGGGTGGAGTGTTACGAACACGCCATCGCCATCCGTGAGCCTTTCGGCATCTGGGGCGGGCTCACGGAAGTCGAGCGGCGCGCCATCACTGCGGTGAACTGAGCGGCGACGCACTTACGATGCCCGGGTGACTTCCGGCGTCGTCGTCCCGCGCCCGGCCGCGAGCGTCGTGGTGCTCCGCCCCGGGGATCCCTTCGAGGTCCTCCTGGTGAAGCGCCGCGGTGGCGGCACCTTCGGAGACCTCGTGGTGTTCCCCGGGGGCACCGTGGACCGGGCCGACGGGGACCGTGCGCCGGGCATCGACGACGGCCCGCAGCGGGTCGCCGCGCTGCGCGAGCTCGCCGAGGAGACCGGGCTGCTCGCCCTCGAGCGCGGAGTGGTCGCGGCGAACCGTGCCGACGACGGGGGGATCCTCGAGTGGCTGGATCGCCGCGGCGAGTCCCTCGCGGTCGGCTCGCTGGTGATGGTCTCCCGGTGGATCACACCCGAATCGATGCCTTACCGCTTCGACACCTGGTTCTACCTGCTCGTGGGCGACTCGTTCCCCGAGGTGTCCATCGACGGCAGGGAGCTCACCGGTCACGCCTGGGCCACGCCCGCCGAGGCGCTGGAGCGGGCCCGGGCGGGGGAGTGGGGGATGATCCTTCCCACGCTCACCCACCTCCGCTGGCTCAGCCGCCGCCGCTCGCTGGAGGATGCCGTGGAGTCGGCGCGGGGCGCCGACGGCCGTACCCTGGTGCTGCCGCGGGTGATGGAGGACGGTTCGATCGTCCCCGTCCTGATGCCGGAGGAGCGACTTTGAGGATCGAGCGGATCCTGGCCAACAACCCCGGCCCGTACACCGGTGCCGGGACCAACACGTGGATCCTCGACGACGGGAAGGGCTCGGTGGTGGTCATCGATCCGGGGCCGGTCGACCGGGCCCACGCCGACGCCATCCTCGCCCGGCTGGAGGGGCGCCGCCCCGAGGGAGTGCTCGTGACCCACACCCACACCGACCACGCCCCGCTGGCCAACCCCCTCGCCCGGGAGCTCGGGGTGCCCGCCATCGGCCATGGGCCCGGGCCGGGGTTCGAGCCCGACTCCCTCGTCACCGACGGCTCGGTCGTCTCCGTCGGCGGTCTCGACCTGAAGGTCCTCCACACCCCCGGGCACGCCGACGACCACCTCTGCTTCCTGGTGGGCCGGGTCATGTTCACCGGGGACCACGTCATCGGCGGGTCGTCGGTGATGGTCGACGACCTGGGCCGGTACCTCGCCTCGCTGCGCCGTCTTCAGGGGTTGGAGATCGACCGGATGTACCCGGGGCACGGGGGGGAGATCGAGCGCCCCGCCGAGGTGGTCGACTGGTACGTCGCCCACCGGATGCAGCGGCATGAGGAGGTCCTCGCCGCCGTCGTCGCCGGTGCCGGCACCGTCGGGGAGGTCGTGGAGCGTGTCTATGCCGGCGTCGACCCGGCGCTCCACCCGCTGGCCGCCCGGTCGGTCAACGCGCACCTGATGCTGCTTGCCGAGGAGGGGCGGATAGTCTTTCAGGAGGGCCGGGCCCTGCCGATACCAGCATCATGACCTCGCGACTCGCCAGATTCCTGCTCGCCCTCGTGGTCCTGGCCACGGCGGCCCCGGCACTCGCCCAGGTCACCCAGGAGGACATCGACCGGGCCCGCCGGGAGATGCAGGGCATCATGGAGGAGGCCGCCCGGATCGACGCCCGCCTCCAGGAGGCCAGGGCCCGCCAGCACCAACTCGAGGACGAGCTGTCCCGTCTCGAGGAGTCCATAGCCCGCACTCAGGCCCGTCTCACCGACGCGGAGCGGGAGGTGCAGGACGTCGCCGTCGAGATGTACATGTCGGCCGCCAGCGGGACCGGGGTGGGCATGGTCCTCACCGCCGACCAGAGCACCATCCAGGCCGCCCTCGAGTACCTGCGCACCGTCAACGGCTCGGGCCGCGCCCTGATCAACGAGCTCACCATCCTCTCCACCGAGCTGGAGCAGCTGGTCGCCCGGAAGGGCGAGGCCTCCGAGGAGCAGGCGAAGCTCGCCGTCGAGCTGGAGCAGATGTCCGCCGAGCTGATGGACAAGCTGGGCAAGGCGCAGGTCCACTACGACAAGCTGGTGGCGGAGAAGAAGCGCCAGGACGAGGAGGAGCGGCGCCGCCGGGAGGAGGAAGAGCGGCGCGAGGAGGAGGCCCGCCGTCTCGCCGCGGCGACCTCCACCACCAGGCCCCAGACCACGACCACGACCACCAGGCCGCAGACCACCACCACCCGGGCGGGTGGCGGCGGTGGCGGCAACTCTGGTGGTGGCAGTGGGCCAACGGACTTCCCGCCGGGTGGGGTCTGCCCGGTGGCCGGGCCCGTCACCTTCAGCAACACCTGGCGGGCCCCGCGTGACGGCGGCGCCAGGTCGCACGAGGGCGTCGACATGATCGCCCCCCGGGGAACGCCGATCGTGGCCATCTACGACGGGTGGATCCACCGTCTCAGCACGGGCTCTCGCCAGGGCCTCGGCGTGTGGCTCCGGGCGGAGAACGGCGACCACTTCTTCTACGCCCACCTCGACTCGTACGGAGACATCTCCGTTGGCCAGCGCGTCGAGGCCGGCTACGTGATCGGGTACAACGGCACCACGGGGAACGCCCCGCCCGAGCTGCCGCACCTCCACTTCGAGTGGCACCCCGGCGGCGGTGCGGCGGTCAACCCGTACTTCCTGGTCCGGTCGCTCTGCTGAGCCGGAAAAGAGGAGAGGACCCGCGAGGGGTCCTCTCTACTCGTATGGGCCTCCCAAAGCCCCAGCCCGCATTGCCACCCGTTGACCGGAGGGGCACGTTCTTGAACACATTGTCGGCACCGCGGCCCGTTTGCGAAAGGATGGTTGTGGAGTCGCCCGTAGTGACTAGTCCCCGGACCCCTGACGCGGATCATGGGTGAGACCGCATCCTTTCCCGTCCCTCTCGCCGGCTGGGGCCGCCGTGCGCTCGCCGGGATCATCGATCTCGCACCCCTCGTCCTGCTGCTCTTCTGGGATGGGACGATCTGGAGGGTCGCCGTCGCCGTCGCCTATCTCTGGCTGCTCGGCCACCTCGACGGGGTCACCGGTCAGTCGCCGGGCAAGGCGCTGCTCGGGCTGCGGGTGGTCGACGCGGCCGGGGCCGACATCGGCGGCAGGGCGGGGGTGATCCGGAGGTTCCTCCACGTCGTCGACCTGGCGCCGCTGGGGCTCGGCTTCCTGC
>QGUS01000182.1 GCA_003242515.1 Actinomycetota bacterium | reverse complement strand
CCGGTCTTCGGGCCCACCCTCCCACCGAACGCGCCCTGATGCGCGCCCGGCGGAGGACCTGGGAGCCGTGGCACCACATCGTCGCCGAGCGTCTGCCCCACCTTCCGGGGCTCGCCTCCCTCCTCGCCGACCCCTCGTGGGCCACCACCCGGCCGGCAGCCGAGGGCTTCTGGCACCTCTGGTCGACCGTCGAGGGGGTCGACCGGATCGTCGCCGACCCGGAGCGCGCCGACTGGCGGAGGGCATGGAGGTCGTTCGCCCAGACGCTGGCGCGACAGTCCGAGCGGGACCCGTCCGTGACGCTGCATCACTACTTCGTCCTCACCGAGGACGAGGACTTCGAGGCCCAGCCGATGCTCCCTGCCCACCTCCCCTCGGAGCGGGTCACCCTGACCACCCTCCACCAGGCCAAGGGCCTCGAGTTCGACATCGTCTTCATCGCCAACGCCGTCGAAGGCGTGTTCCCCGACCTCCGCCGCAGCCGCCGGCTGCTCCGGCCGGAGCTCCTGGAGCCCTCCCGTCTCACCGACATGGAGGCCCAGGGCACGTTCCATCTCCAGGAGGAGACCCGCCTCGCCTACACCGCGATGACCAGGGCGAGGTCCCGGGTCGTGTGGACCGCCACCCGGGCGGCCGACGATCTCGGCGAACGCCGGCCCTCGAGGTTCCTCGTGGCCGCATCCGGCGGGTCCGCCGACCTGGGTCCGCCCGACGATGCCGAGACCGAGCCCGTCACGGTCGCCGGCATGGAGCGTGTCCTCCGCCGGCACCTCCTCGACCCGGCTGCGCCCGCCGCGGTCCGGCTCGGGGCGGTGAGGGTGCTGGTCCGGCATGCCGAGGGCCGGTGGAACCCGATGCGGTTCGCCGGGGTCCCCGAGCGCGGGCCGTCGTCGCCGATCCTCCCCGAGTTCTTCCGGCTCTCCCCGAGCCAGGCGGAGTCCTTCCGCGACTGCCCCCGCAGGTACGCGCTGGAACGGCGCCTCCAGCTCACCGACTCGGACAACGACTACGCCCAATCGGGCTCGCTGGTCCACAAGGCCTGCGAGCTGGCCGAGACCGAGATCGTCGGCACCGGCGAGATCCACGCCCCCCTCAAGCGCGTGCTCGAGATCCTCGACGAGGTCTGGGAGGAGGAGGCCGACTTCGGTGGCCACACCAGGAACCGCGCCTTCCTGAAGCGTGCCCGGGAGATCGTGACCACGCTCTACACCCTCTGGCCGAGCAACGGGACCCCGGTCGCCCTCGAGAAGCCCATCCGCATCGAGATCGGCGGGGTCACCTGGAGGGGCCTGGTCGACCGCGTCGAGAGGACCGACGCGGGGCTCAAGGTGGTCGACCTCAAGACGGGAACGAAGCCGCCTTCCCACGAAGAGGCGGCACGCTCGCTGCAGCTCGCCTTCTACGTCCTGGCACTCCAGGAGGAAGGAGAGGACGTGACCGCGGCCGAGCTCTGGTACCCGGCCGCGAGGTACAAGGCGAGCATCGCGGTGAGGAGGCTGGACATGTCGGCCGTGCCCGAGATCCGCCAGGAGCTCGAGGGGCTCGTGACCGAGCTCAGGGCGGAGAGGTGGGAGGCCCGGGTGTCCGCAGCGTGCGAGCACTGCGCCTTCAAGTCCTCATGCCCCCAGTGGCCCGACGGCAAGGAGGCCTACCTCCCGTGACGCTCCCCAAGCCCTCCCCCGAACAGCAGGCCATCCTCGACCTCGGCCTGACCACCATCAAGGTCCGCGCCGGCGCAGGCACGGGCAAGACCACCACCGTGGCCATGGTGATCGCCAACCTGGTTGCCAACCACGGCATCGACCCCACCCAGGTGGTCGGCCTCACCTTCACCAACAAGGCCGCCGCCGAGCTGGCCGACCGGGTCCGCGCCTACATCGGCGAGTCCGACCCCTCCCGCCAGGCGGAGATCCACACCTACCATGGGTTCGCCGCCCAGCTGCTCTCGGAGTTCGGCGTCCTCGCCGGGCTGGACAGCCGGCTCAAGGTGATCACCCCCACCTTCGCGCGGCAGATCCTCTCCGACGTCGTCTACTCGGGAGACCTCCCCGAGCACCTGGACATCAGTTGGAAGGGGCGCATCGACCTCATCGGCACACTGGCCGACCGCCTCGGCGATCACCTGCTCACCCCCGACGACCTCCTGGCCCACGAGGAGGAAGACTCCAAGGCCTCCCGGGCTCGTCGGGACATGGCCATCATCCTCCGCCGGTACGAGGAGGAGAAGCGCCGTCTCGGAGTCGTCGACTTCTCCGACCTGGTCCGCATGGCGGCGATGCTGATGCAGGATCCGGCCGTCGCCGACATCGTCCGCAACCGCTACCGCGTGGTCGTCCTCGACGAGTACCAGGACACCAACCCCGCGCAGCGCAAGCTACTCCAGTCCCTCTTCGGGAACCGCTTCCCGGTGATCGCCGTCGGCGACGAGGACCAGACCATCTACGAGTGGCGCGGCGCCTCCATGGAGAACTTCGCCGCCTTCGAGGAACACTTCACGGCACCGGATGGGCGCCGGCCCGTGCTCCGGACGCTCACGCTCAACCGCCGGTCCACCCCCGCGATCCTCCAGGTCGGGAACGTGGTCAGGAAGCGCGCCAACGAGGACGCCGACGACCTGGTGCCTGCCCTGCCCGACGACCCCGACGGGACGGTGCGTACCCACTGGGCCCAGACCGCGCTCGCAGAGGCGGAGTGGGTCGCCGCCCGTTTCGAGGAGCTCCACGACCGCGGCCTGCGATGGAAGGACATGGCCGTGCTCCTCCGCAAGAACAAGGACTTCCGCGTCGTGGTCGAGGCGCTCGCCCGTCACGACATCCCCGTCGAGGTGGCCAACGTCGGCGGTCTGCTCTCCATCCCCGAGGTCAACGACCTCGTCTGCTGGCTGAAGATCCTGGAGCGCCCGGACGACTCCGCCTCGCTCACCACGATCCTCATGGGCAGCCGGTTCCGGCTCGGCCTCGCCGACCTCGCCATCCTCTCCAAGCACGTCCGGGCCCGCTCGGAAGAGACCGAGTCGGAAGACGCCGAGGGCAATCCGGTCCCGGTGACCCTCCTGGAGGTCGTGGAGGACGAGGTGCCCGGGCTCCGGCCCGATGCGGCGGCCGCACTCTCCGACTTCCGGGACATGTACCGCCGCATCCTCATCGAGTCGCAGGGACTGAGCCTGGTGGAGACCTGCCGTCTCGTCCTCGACGTGACCGGGGCCTGGCGCGACGTGGAGGCACTCCCACCCGTCCCGCGCCTCACCGCCCGCCTCAACCTCTACCGCGTGCTCGACCTCGCCCAGGACTGGAGCCCGCTCCAGGGGCGCCCCTCCCTGGAGGCCTTCCTGGACTACCTGGACACGGCGAACGAAGAGACCTCGGTGGACGAACTCGACTCCGCCCGCCTCTCCGGCGAGGACGCGGTGACCCTGCTCACCGTCCACCGGGCCAAGGGTCTGGAGTGGGAGGCGGTCGCCATCCCCGCGGTCTACGAGAAGAACTTCCCGTCCTCATCGACCAACTACGGCAATCCCATGACGACCCCGGCGGCCGTCCCGATCGAGCTGCGCCTCGACACCGTGATGGCGCACCTGGGGCCGGAAGAGAAGGCGGTCACGGCGTTCCTGACCGAAGCCCACCTGAGGCAGGAGTGGCGGACCGCATATGTCGCCGTCACCCGGGCCCGGCGCCACCTCTTCGTCACCGGCGCCTACTGGTACGGCTACCCGGAAACCCTGAAGGATCCGAGGAGCCCCTCTCCCCTCTGGGAGGAGGTGAACCGCATCACGGGCGACGTCCCCGAACTGCCGCCGCCCATCGACCGCCCGGACCTGATCCGGTTCGAGTCGCAGGCCACCCCCGACCCGGTGTTCCCCGAGGGCTGGGACGCCGCGGTCCGCAGCACCCTCAGGGACCCGGACTGGCCCGACCGGCTCGCCGAGCAGCGGCAGATCGAGACCGAGTACCGGGCGGCGGTCGCCTACATGGAGGAGCGGCTGTTCTCGCTGGCCGAGACCGATCCCCCGGCCGCCGTTCCGGAGACCCGGCCGGTATCGGTGACCGGGCTCGTCACCTACGCCCAGTGCCCGAAGCGCTTCTACTGGAGCGAGGTGGACCCTCTGCCCCGGAGGCTCAACCCGGCCGCCGTGCGGGGCACGGAGCTGCACCGGCGCATCGAGCTCCACCAGAAGGGCATGATCCCGCTCCCGATCGACGACACGCCCTACGACGCCGTTGCCGAGGACGACTGGTCGCCCGGGGCGTACGACACCTACCTCCGCTCCCGTTTCGCCGACCGGCAGG
>QGUS01000181.1 GCA_003242515.1 Actinomycetota bacterium | reverse complement strand
GGGTGACAACACGGAGATGACCGTGGAGTTGATCGCTCCGATCGCCATGGACGAGGGTCTCCGGTTCGCCATCCGTGAGGGCGGCCGCACCGTCGGCGCCGGCCGCGTCACCAAGATCCTGAAGTAATGAGCGAGCAGAAGATCCGCATCCGTCTGAAGGCCTACGACCACAACGTGGTCGATGAGTCTTCGCGCAAGATCACGGAGACCGTCCTCCGCACGCAGGCCCGGATCAAGGGTCCGGTCCCGCTGCCCACAGAGATCCACCGGTACTGCGTGATCCGTGGTCCGCACGTGCACAAGGACTCCCGCGAGCACTTCGAGATGCGGATCCACAAGCGCCTGATCGACATCCTCGATCCGACCCCCAAGACCGTGGACTCGCTGATGCGTCTCGAGCTCCCGGCCGGGGTTGAAGTGGAGATCAAGCTATGAGCTACCCGAGAGCCATCCTCGGCACGAAGCTGGGCATGACCCAGGTCTTCGACGAGCAGGCGCGGGCGATCCCCGTGACCGTCGTCAAGGCCGGCCCGGTCAAGGTGACCCAGATCAAGACCGTGGAGAAGGATGGCTACAACGCCATCCAGATCGCCTACGGCGAGGTCAAGAAGGTCAACAAGCCGACCGCGGGCCACTTCGCCAAGGCCGGTGTCGAGCCGGCCCGCCACCTCATCGAGGTGCGGGTCGACGACCCGTCGCAGTACCAGGTCGGCCAGGAGATCGGCGTCGCCGAGATCTTCGAGGCGGGCGCCAAGGCGGACGTCTCCGGCGTCTCCAAGGGCAAGGGCTTCGCGGGCGTGATGAAGCGGCACAACTTCGCCGGCCAGGGCGCCTCGCACGGCAACCACAAGAAGCACCGCGCCCCGGGCTCCATCGGCGCCTGCTCCACGCCGGCCCGCGTCTTCAAGGGCATGCGCATGGCGGGCCGCATGGGCGGCGAGAAGGTCACGACCCTCAACCTCGAGGTCGTGGGCGTCGACGCCGAGCGCAACCTGGTCCTGCTCAACGGCGCCGTGCCGGGCCCGAAGGGCTCGCTCGTCCTGCTCAGAGAGGCGGTGAAGGCACGTGGCTGAGCTGACTGCCCCCCTGTACAAGTCCGACGGCACCCAGGCCGGGACCATCGCCCTCGATCCCGAGGTCTTCGGCATCGAGCCGAACATGGCCGTCCTGCACCAGGTGGTCACGGCCCAGCTGGCCGCGGCCCGTGCCGGCACCCACTCCACCAAGACCCGGGCCGAGGTCTCCGGCGGTGGCCGGAAGCCGTGGCGGCAGAAGGGCCTCGGCCGGGCCCGTCAGGGCTCGACCCGCGCCCCGCACTGGACGGGCGGCGGCATCGCCCACGGCCCCAAGCCGCGGGACTACAGCCAGCGGACCCCCAAGAAGATGAAGCGGCTCGCGCTGCGCAGCGCCCTCTCCGCCCGCGCCTCCGAGCAGGCCGTCAAGGTGGTCGAGGAGTTCGACTGGGCCGCTCCCAAGACCAAGCAGGCGGCGGGCCTCCTGGAGAAGATCGGGGCCACGGGCAAGACCCTGGTCGTGATCAGCCAGCTGGACAGCATCGCCGGCCGCTCCTTCCGCAACCTCGCCGACACCAGGGTCGTCGAGCCCGGCCACCTCACGGCCTACGACGTGCTCTGGTCGGACAACGTGATCTTCACCGCCCACACCGTCGGCGCCGCCGGCCGGTCCAGCGGCTACGAGGTCACCGAAAGCGACTTCGTGAAGGACGAGGGAGGCGCCCGATGAAGAGCGCATACGACGTCATCCTCGCCCCGGTCGTCTCGGAGAAGTCGTTCGCTCTCATCGAGCAGAGCAACACCTACACCTTCGAGGTCGACCCGCGGGCGAACAAGGAGGAGATCCGGGACGCCGTGGAGAGGATCTTCGGCGTCAAGGTGGTCCGGGTCAACACGATGAACCGCACCGGCAAGCGAGTCCGCTTCGGCTACCGGTACGGGAAGCGCAAGGACACGAAGCGAGCCCTGGTCACGCTGGCCGAGGGCGACTCGATCGAGCTTTTCGGGGTGTGATCTAGATGGCTGTCAGGAAGATGAAGCCGACCTCCCCGGGCCGCCGGTTCCAGACCGTCTCGGACTTCTCCGAGATCACGAAGACCGAGCCCGAGAAGTCGCTGCTCGCCAGCAAGAAGAGCTCCGGCGGCCGCAACGCCTACGGCCGGGTCACGTCCCGTCACCGTGGCGGCGGTCACAAGCGGCGCTACCGCGTCATCGACTTCCGTCGCAACAAGGACGGGATCCCCGCGCGCGTCGCGGCCATCGAGTACGACCCGAACCGGAACGCCCGGATCGCCCTGCTCAACTACGCCGACGGCGAGAAGCGGTACATCCTCGCCCCGCTCGGCGTCAAGGTGAACGACGTGCTCAGCTCCGGCCCCAATGCGGAGATCCGCCCGGGCAACGCCCTGCCGCTCCGCAACATCCCCGCCGGCACGATGGTCCACGCCATCGAGCTGCGTCCCGGCGGCGGCGCCAAGATGGCCCGTGCCGCGGGCACCGCGGTCCAGCTCATGTCCAAGGAGGGCGACATGGCGCTGCTCCGGCTCCCGTCCGGTGAGATGCGCCAGGTCTCGCTGGACTGCCGGGCCACGATCGGCCAGGTGGGCAACTCCGAGGCGGAGCTGATCAAGCTCGGCAAGGCCGGCCGCAACCGCTGGAAGGGCGTCCGCCCCCAGACCCGCGGCGTGGCCATGAACCCGATCGACCATCCCCTGGGTGGCGGCGAGGGCAAGTCGTCCGGTGGCCGGCACCCGGTCAGCCCCTGGGGCAAGCCCGAGGGGCGCACCCGTAGCAAGAAGAAGGCCTCCAACAAGTACATCGTGCGGCGTCGCACGAAGAAGGGACGGCGCTGATGGCGCGTTCATTGAAGAAGGGCCCCTTCGTCGACGACCACCTCGCCAAGAAGGTGGACGAGTTGAACCGCACCGGCCAGAAGCGCGTCATCCGGACGTGGTCGCGGCGCTCCACGATCATCCCCGAGATGATCGGGCACACCATCGCCGTGCACGACGGTCGCAAGCACGTGCCGGTGTACATCACCGAGTCGATGGTGGGGCACAAGCTGGGTGAGTTCGCACCGACCCGCACCTTCAAGGGTCATGCCGAGAAGAAGGCGTCGAAGCGATGAAGGCGAGAGCTCAGGCCAAGTACGTGAGGCAGTCGCCGTACAAGGTGCGGCGGGTGCTCGACCTCGTCCGGGGTCTCCCGGTGAACGAGGCCGCCGACGTCCTGCGGTTGACCCGCCGGGCCGCGGCCGAGCCGGTCGCCAAGCTGCTGGCTTCTGCGGTGGCGAACGCGGAGCACAACCACGCCATGGATGCCGACGACCTCTATGTCGTCGAGGCTTACGCCGACGAGGGCCCGACCCTCAAGCGGTGGCGTCCCCGGGCGCGTGGCCGTGCCACCCGGATCAACAAGAGGACCTGCCACATCACGATCGTGGTGGCCGAGAAGAGCGGGAAGGTGAGCTGATATGGGTCAGAAGGTAAGCCCCTACTCGTTCCGGATCGGCATCGCCACCGACTGGAAGTCGAAGTGGTTCACGGAGCGGGATTACGCGGACTTCGTCAACGAGGACTGGAAGATCCGCGAGTACCTGCAGAAGCAGCTGCTCCGCGGCGCCGTGTCCAGGATCGACATCGAGCGGACGCGTGACCGCCTCATCGTGGACATCCACACCGCCCGTCCGGGCGTGGTGATCGGCCGCAAGGGCGGCGAGGCCGAGCGTCTCCGCGAGGGTCTCGAGAAGCTCACCGACCGCCGCGTCAAGCTGAACATCATCGAGGTGAAGGACCCCGACCTGGACGCCGCGCTCCTGGCCCGGGGCATCGCCGACCAGATCGAGAACCGAATCGCCTTCCGGCGTGCCATGAAGCGGGCGGTCGCCGCCGCGCTCAAGGCCGGCGCCGAGGGCGTCCGGGTGGAGTGCAAGGGCCGTCTCGGTGGCGCCGAGATGGGCCGCCGCGAGTGGTACCGCGAGGGCCGCGTGCCGCTCCACACCCTCCGGGCCGACATCGACTTCGGCACGGCCACGGCGCACACCACCGTGGGCACCATCGGCGTCAAGGTGTGGGTGTACCGCGGCGAGGTCGTGGAGGCCCGTGGCGTGGCCGGTGACCGCATCGCCGCCGAGGCCGACCTGGCCACCGGCGGGCCCGCCCGGCGCACCCGGAAGAGCATCAAGTCCCGTGCCGAGGAGGCCGTGGGGGAGGACAAGCCCCGCCTCATCGAGGCCGGTGGCGGCAAGCGCCCGGTCGAGGCCCTCGAGGAGAAGC
>QGUS01000003.1 GCA_003242515.1 Actinomycetota bacterium | reverse complement strand
GGGGCCCTTTCGGGGGTTGTGGAGGGGGTTTTGTAGCGCCCGGTCCAGCGACATCTCCACCCCGTCCACGGTGACGCTGGACGAGACCACCCGGAGCTGCAGGCCTGCATCCTCCGCCACCGGCGCGTACTCGTCGGCCTTCGCCAGCACGATGTCCTCGAGGTCGAGGGTGACCGCCTGGGCCTTGCCCGCCTGGAGCCGGGCGGCAGCCAGGAGGTCGTCGATCATCCTGGACATCTTCTCGGCGTTGCGCTGGATGATCTCCCCCGCCCGCTTCCAGTCCTCCACGGTGGCGTCCGGGTCCTCCGAGACCAGCTCCACGTTGGAGCGGATCACGGTGAGCGGGGTGCGCAGGTCGTGGCTGGTGTCGGCGAGGAACCGGCGCTGGCTGGTGAAGGCGCGGTCGAGGCGGTCGAGCATCCGGTCGAAGGTGTCGGCGAGCCGCTTCAGCTCGTCGTCGGGGCCCTGGAGGCCGATCCGGCCGCTCAGGTCGAAGGCCTGGATCCGGCTGGCCAGCGCGGTGATCTCGTCGATGGGGCGAAGCACCCGGCCCGACATGATCCACCCGACCGCCAGGCTGAGGAAGAAGAGGGCGACGAGGGCGATGACGGAGTACCGGCCGACTGCGGCGAGCACCGAGTCCCGGAACAGGGTCTCGACGGCCCTCACCTGGAGGTCGGACATCTCCGGCAGGGTGACGAGCTCGCCCGTGTCGAGGAGCACGGTCCGCCCCGACATCCCGGTGGTGGGCGTACCCGACACCTGCAGCCGGTTGCGGACCACCAGATAGATCAGCCCGAGGATCGCCCCGCCCAGACCGAACACCACGGCCGAGTACTGGACCGAGATGCGGAACCGGACGGAGCGGAGGCTGTTCATCTCTCTTCGAGCCGGTAACCGCGTCCGGGGATGGTCGAGATCGGCGACGGCTCCCCCAGCTTCTTGCGGAGGTTGCTCACCGTCACCCTGACGACGTTGGTCATGGGGTCGACCATCTCGTCCCAGACGTGCTCGAGGAGATGCTCCTGGCTGAGGACCTTCCCCGCGTTGAGCATGAAGTAGTGGAGCAGGGAGAACTCCTTGGAGGTGAGGTCGAGCGCCACGCCGTCACGCCGTGCCTCGAAGCGGGCCGGGTCCAGGTCCAGCGACCCGACGACGAGCAGCGGCGGGGCGTCGGCGTTCCTCCGGAGCAGGGCGCGCACCCGGGCGGAGAGCTCTGCCAGGGCGAACGGCTTCACCAGGTAGTCGTCGGCGCCGGAGTCGAGACCGGCGACCCGGTCCTCGATCCCGTCCCGGGCCGTGAGCATCAGGATCCGGGGGCGGTCGCCGTCCAGCGTCGGGAGGTCACCCGCCACCAGGTCGCGGCACAGGGTGAGGCCGGAGCCGTCGGGCAGGTTCCAGTCGAGGACGACCAGGTCGTACGAGGCGGAGCGCAGCTTCATCTCCGCCTCGGCGAAACCGGTCGCCAGGTCCACGGCGTGCCCGTCGCGGCGCAGGCCGCGGACCACGACGTCGGCGAGGTCCGGCTCGTCTTCGACAACCAGGAGTCGCATCGCCACAGATTCAAGTCGGCGGCGGTCCCGGCGGTGGAAATACCGGATCTCGCGGAAAGGTGGGCCAACCTTGGGCCGATACAGGAGGGGCAATGATCGTCACGTTCATCACCAGGGACGAAGACGGGTTCCACACCTACACGGGTCACGTGGTCAGCCGGGGCCCGAGCTCCATCGTGGTGCTGCTCACCGAGCCGTTCAGCATGGCGGGCCGGACCGTCCAGTTCCCCATCTCCTCGGTCGTCGAGGAGAAGGTCATCTCGGCCTGACCCCTGTTCACGGGTCTGGCGACCGTATACGCTGTCTCCGATGTTCCTCGACGCCACCATCCTCCAGTCGATGCTCTGGGTAGGGGCGGTCGGCGCCGCCGCCGGCCTGATCGGCGGCTTCATCGCCTCCGCGGACAGCCTCTTCGGGACCCTGCTGGTGGGGATCATCGGCGGCATCACCGCGTCGGTGATCGTCCGCATCGCCGGGGGACCCACCATCTACACGGTCGGGGACGGATTCGACCTGGTCTGGGCTGCGGCCGGTGGCCTGATCTTCGGGTTCGTCGTTGGCCGCTCGAACGTCTAGGGCCCCGCTCCTCGCGCTGATCCTGCTCGCCGCGTGCTCCACCGCGCCGACCGCGACTCTCCCGGGCACGGCACCGGAGACGGCCACCACAGTCCCGGCGACCACCACGACCGCCGCCCCTGCCGAACATCCCTTCGTGGTGTCCACTCCCCCGACCACCGCGGTCGACACCGGCTTCGCCATCCTCCCGGTGACCGCGGAGGACCTGGCCCACTCCTGGCACGAGGGTTGCCCGGTCGGACCCGAGGACCTCCGCCGGGTCGAGGTCGTCCACCACGACTTCTCGGGGGCCACCAGGACGGGGGCGATCGTCGTGCACCGTGACCATGCGGAAGACGTGGCATGGGTCTTCGAACGGCTCTTCGAGGCCGGCTACCCGATCGCCTCGGTGGTCCCCATCGGCGAGCTGCAGCAAGGGGCGGAGGACGAGCCGGGGTACGACAACACCTCGGGCTTCCACTGCCGGTTCGTGGAGGGGACGACCAGGTGGTCGGAGCATGCCTATGGGGCCGCGATAGACATCAACGTCCACCTCAACCCCTACGTTCGGGGCGACTACGTCTGGCCGGCGGGCACGGACCGCTACCTGGATCGGGGCCTGGGCGAGCCGGGGATGATCGTCGAAGGCGACGCGGTCACCCGGGCGTTCGACGTCATCGGCTGGGGCTGGGGCGGTCGGTGGCGGTCGGCGAAGGACTATCAGCACTTCTCGGCTTCCGGACGTTGACGACCGGAGGCCTGTGGCTCCCGGCCGCCAGGCGACGCGGTACGGGGCACGGGGTGCCATGTACCGTTCCCCCATGGAACGCCAGGGAGTCGCACGCGAGGTGATCGCCGAGGACTGGCTCCCCCGCTACACGGGGATGCCCGTGGAGGAGTTCGGCGACTACATCCTCCTCACCAACTTCAAGAACTACGTCGAGTCGTTCGCCGCCCGGTTCGACTGCGAGATCAAGGGCCTGGACCGGCCCATGCAGGCCGCCAGCAACGGGGAGGGCCTCACCATCGTCAACTTCGGGATCGGCACCGCGAACGCCGCCACGATCATGGACCTGCTCACCGCACGCATGCCCAGGGGCGTGCTCTTCCTGGGCAAGTGCGGTGGCCTGAAGCACTCCACGGAGATCGGGCACTTCATCCTCCCCATCGCCGCCATCCGGGGCGAGGGGACCTCCGACGACTACTTCCCGCCCGAGGTACCGGCGCTCCCCTCGTTCAAGCTCCACAAGTTCGTCTCGGAGAAGATCGTGGAGCGGGGCCTGGAGTACCGGACCGGCGTCGTCTACACGACCAACCGGCGGCTCTGGGAGCACGACGAGGCGTTCAAGGGGCGGCTGCGCCGGCTCACCGCCATCGCCATCGACATGGAGACGGCGACGATCTTCATCGTCGGCCACCACAACCAGATCCCCCGCGGGGCGCTGCTGCTGGTGTCGGACCGTCCGATGACGCCGGAGGGGATCAAGACCCAGGAGAGCGACTCACGGGTCACCGCCGAGTGGGCGGACGTCCACCTGGAGATCGGGATCGACGCGATGAGCCAGATCGGCCGGGAAGGCGAGACGATCAAGCACTTCACGTTCTGAGGGCGGCCCCTGCGGCGGCCGCCGGTCGAGCGAAGCCCGCCCGATCAGCCCACCGCGCCGGCGGCGGCCATGTTGAGCTCGATCAGCCGGTTGAGCTCCACCGCGTACTCCATGGGGAGCTCCTTGACGATCGGCTCGATGAAGCCGGCCACCACCATCGAGGTCGCCTGCTCCTCGGTGAGGCCGCGGGACATCAGGTAGAAGAGCTGGTCCTCGCCGACCTTGGAGACGGTCGCCTCGTGGCCCATCTGGGCGTCGTTCTCCTCCACCTCCATGTACGGGTAGGTGTCGGAGCGGCTCGCCTCGTCGAGGATCAGGGCGTCACAGCGGACCATGCTCCTGGCGTTCTCGGAGCCGGGCTCCACCCGGACCAGGCCCCGGTAGCCGGCACGGCCCCCGCCCTTGGAGATCGACTTGGAGACGATCGTCGAGGTGGTGTTGGGGGCGACGTGCACCATCTTGGCGCCGGCGTCCTGGTGCTGGCCGGGCCCGGCGAATGCGATGGAGAGCACCTCGCCGTGGGCGCCCTCGCCCATCAGCCAGACGGCCGGGTACTTCATGGTGAGGCGGCTGCCCAGGTTGCCGTCGACCCACTCCATGGTGGCGTTGCGGTAGGCGACGGCACGCTTGGTCACCAGGTTGAAGACGTTGTTCGACCAGTTCTGGATGGTCGTGTACCGGCACCGCGCATTGTCCTTGACGATGATCTCGACCACCGCGGCGTGCAGCGAGTCGGTCGAGTACACCGGGGCGGAGCAGCCCTCGACGTAGTGCACGAAGGCCCCCTCGTCCACGATGATCAGCGTCCGCTCGAACTGGCCCATGTTCTCGGAGTTGATCCGGAAGTAGGCCTGCAGCGGCTGGTCGACGTGGACACCCGGCGGGACGTAGATGAAGGAGCCGCCGGACCAGACGGCCGAGTTGAGGGCGGCGAACTTGTTGTCGTTAGGCGGGATCACGGTGCCGAAGTACTGCCGGACGAGGTCCGGGTACTCGCGGACGGCGGTGTCCATGTCGCAGAACAGGACACCCATGGCCTCGAGGTCCTCGCGGTTGCGGTGGTAGACGACCTCGGACTCGTACTGGGCGGTGACGCCGGCGAGGAACTTCCGCTCGGCCTCGGGGATGCCCAGCTTCTCGTAGGTCTGCTTGATGGACTCGGGGACCATGTCCCAGTCCTTGGCCTGCTCGGCGGCCGGCTTGACGTAGTAGTAGATGTCGTCGAAGTCGATCTCTTCGAGCAGCCCGCCGCCACCCCAGGTGGGCATCGGCTTGGCGAGGAAACGCTTGTAGGCCTTGAGGCGGAAGTCGAGCATCCACTCGGGCTCGCCCTTCATGGCCGACATCTGGCGGATGACGTCCTCGTCCAGGCCCTTGCGCGGCTCGAAGGCCAGTTCGACTTCGTCGTGCCAGCCGAGCTGGTAACCGCCCAGATCGATGTCGACCGTTGCCATCAACTCACCTCTGTCCGAAGATTCGAAGACCGGCCCGGAGGGCCAATTTCCACCATGGAGATAGTCGTATCCTAACCCGGCCCCCGGCCTTCCCAAATGGGGGCGGTATCGTCACCCCATGCCCCTGATCGTGGTCGGCGCCGACACCCCTGCCGGGCGGCGGATCCTCGACGGCTTCTCCCGCGACGGCGAGGTGCGGGCGTTCGTCACCTCCCCCGAGGACGCCGAGCGTCTCCGGTCCTCCGGCGTCAAGGTCGCGCTCGGCGACGTGTCCGACGACTCCCATGTCGAGATGGCCTGCTACGGGTGCTTCTCGGCGGTGCTGGTGATGGAGGCCGCCACGGACGACAGGGAGCGCTCCTTCGCCCGGGACTCCCGGTCGGTCGTCGAGAGCTGGGCCCGGGCCGTGGCGACGGCCGGAGTGCAGCGGGTGATCTGGGTCGGCTCGGAGGAGCCCCCGGCGACGAGGACGCCCGAGGTCGCCGTCGTGGACCCGTCGGCCGCCGACCTGTCCGCCCGGATCGCGGAACTGGACCGGGCCGGGTCGATCTAGCTCACTCGGTGGGGAGGGGAGCGACGAGCATCCCCACGTCGAGGGCCCGGGCCGCCTCCATGGCGATCCGGTTCGCCAACCGGGCCCTCCCCAGGGCGTCGACGAGATACGGGTACGGGTTGATCGCCTTGCCGTTCCGGTGCAGCTCGAAGTGGAGATGCGGGCTCGACCCCTCGGCGTTCCCCGAGTCCCCCACCCAGCCGATCAGCTGGCCGGCCCGGACCTCGGCTCCCTCGTGGATGCCCCAGGCCACGGTGAGGAACCAGGGAGCGTCGCCGCGGTCGCTGCCGGGGATGTCGTTGTTGAGGTGCATGTAGTAGGTCTCCCAGCCTCCGCCGTGGTCGATGGCGACGTACCGGCCGGCGCGGCCCGACGCGGTGACCCGCGTGACGACGCCGGAGGCGGCGGCGTAGACCTCGGTGCGCTTGGGGGCCATGATGTCGGACCCCTGGTGACGGCGGCCACCGGACCGCCGGGCGCCCCACGTGTTGGAGAACCTGGCCTGGTCGTGCTCCACCGGGAAGGCGAGCTCGATGCCGTCGGCGGCGACGGTCAGCGGCTCGGCGAGGACGCCCAAGAGGGCGACGAGGAGAGCGATGGCGATTGGACGGATACGCACTGTGGACCTGGCTGTGCGACCGGGGGTGAGAGCAGCGGCCCCGGCCCTTGTCTCGAGCCAACCTATATGCAGGCCCCGGACAAGGCCAAACCCGTGCGCCGGCTTCACCCGTGCCTGCGGATGGGATATCGTCACCCGACGATGACCGCGCCACAACCCATTCCCCCGGCCACCGGCAAACTCGGAGTGCTCACTCCGGGCATGGGCGCGGTGGCGACGACGTTCTACGCCGGCGTGCTCGCCGCCCGCAAGGGCTATGCCAGGCCGTTCGGGTCGCTCACCCAGATGGGCCACATCCGGCTGGGCAAGCGGACCGAGGGCCGCAACCCGCTGATCAAGGACTTCGTCCCGCTGGCGCGCCTCGAGGACCTCGAGTTCGGGGGCTGGGACGCCTACTCCGACGACGCCTACACCGCCGCCATGAAGGCCGGCGTGCTCGACCCCCGCCACATCGAGGGCATCGGCGACGAGCTCCGCTCCATCGTCCCGATGAAGGCGGTGTTCTCCCACCGCTGGGTGAAAAACCTGCCCGACGTCGACAACCTCAAGGACGAGGGCGGCACCCACATGGACAAGGCGGAGGCGCTGATGGAGGACATCGACCGCTTCCGCACCGAGAAGCAGGTGGATCGTCTGGTCGCGGTCTGGTGCGGCTCCACCGAGGCATACGAGGAGCCGCAGGCGGTCCACATGGACCTCGACGCCTTCGAGGCGGGGCTGAAGAACAACGACCCCAACATCGCCCCGTCACAGGTCTACGCCTACGCCCTCCTCAAGATGGGCGTCCCGTTCGCCAACGGCGCCCCGAACCTGTCGGTGGACATCCCCGCCATGGAGCAGCTCGCCGTCGAGCAGGGCGTGCCGATCGCCGGCAAGGACTTCAAGACCGGGCAGACGCTGATGAAGACGATCATCTCGCCCGGCCTCAAGGCCCGAATGCTCGGGATCAACGGGTGGTTCTCCACCAACATCCTCGGCAACCGGGACGGCGAGGTGCTCGACGACCCCGAGAGCTTCCGTTCCAAGGAGGTCTCCAAGCTCGGGGTGCTCGAGACGATCCTCCAGCCGGACCTCTACCCCGACCTCTACGGCGACCTGCACCACGTGGTCCGGATCAACTACTACCCGCCCAAGGGTGACGACAAGGAGGGCTGGGACCACATCGACGTCTTCGGGTGGCTCGGCTACCAGATGCAGATCAAGGTCGACTTCCTGTGCAAGGACTCGATCCTGGCCGCCCCGATCGTGCTCGACCTGGCCCTGTTCATGGACCTGGCGGCGCGGGCCGGCAGGTCCGGGATCCAGGAGTGGCTCTCCTTCTACTTCAAGAGCCCGCACACGGCTCCCGGCCTCCAGCCCGAGCACGACCTGTTCGTGCAGCAGGCGAAGCTGCTCAACAACCTCCGCCACATGATGGGCGAGGACCTGATCACCCACCTCGGCGTCGAGTACTACGAGGAGTACTGAGGGGCCACGGGTGGACCCCCTCGCGGTCGCCGGGCACGCCATCCCCGAGGACGAGCTCGAGGAGCGGTTCGAGACCTGGGGAGGCCCCGGCGGCCAGCACGCCAACCGCTCGCACACGGCGGTGGTGCTCCGCTTCGACATCGCACGGTCGTCGCTGCCCGACGACCTGAAGCAGCGGCTGATGTCGCGGCTCGGACCGTGGGTCGAGGTGCGGGCGGGCGAGCACCGCTCGCAGACCCGCAACCGTGAGCTGGCGAGGGAGCGGCTCGCCTCCCGGCTCGCCTCCGCCCTGCGGACCCGGAAGCCACGGAAGCCGACCCGGCCGACCCGGGCCTCCAGGAACCGGCGCCGCAAAGAGAAGGAGGCGCGGTCGCAGACCAAGCGCCTCCGCCGCCGGCCGGGCGACGAGGGCTGACGGGAAACGGCCGGTGCCGTCCTAACCTCGCCCGCATGGCCTCGATGACGCCCGAGCGGTGGGACTGGATCAACGACTACATCCACCAGCTGTTCGGCGACCCCGACGACCACCTGGCCGGGCTGATGGCCCGCGCCGAGGCGGCGGGGCTGCCGCAGATCGCCGTCTCCCCCGACGTGGGGCGTCTCCTCGGGATCCTGGCCGCCTCCACCCCGGGACGGCTCGCCATCGAGCTCGGCACCCTCGCCGGCTACTCCGGGATCTGGATCGCCCGCGGGCTCGCCCCCGACGGGAGGCTGATCACCGTCGAGATGGACCCGAAGCACGCCGACTTCGCCGAGGCCGAGTTCGCCACCGCCGGGGTCGCCGACCGGGTCGAGGTCCGCCGGGGCAGGGCCCGGGACGTCCTGGCGCAGCTCGTGTCGGAGCTGGAACCGGAGTCGGTCGACTTCGTGTTCATCGACGCCCACAAGCCGGAGTACCCCGACTACTTCCGGGCCGTGAAGCCGCTGATGGCATCCGGAGGGATCCTCGTCGCCGACAACGTCCTCGGCACCAGCTCCGGCTGGATCGACGAGGGCCACGGGACCGATCCCTTCAACCGGCTGGTGGCCGCCGACCCGGACTTCCTGGCGACGATGATGCCGATGCGCCAGGGCCTGCTGATCGCGAGGAAGAGATGAGCGCCGTCCACCCGCCGCGGGCGGAGGCCGCCGTCGACTACAGCCGCAAGTGGTTCGTGATGACCGCGGTCGTCGCCGGGATCCTCATGGCGACCATCGACTCGTCGATCGTCAACATCGCCTTCCCGACGCTTGTGGAGAGTCTCGGCACCACCTTCAACGTCATCCAGTGGGTTTCGCTCGCCTATCTGCTCACCAACGCCACCTTCACGCTGGGCGTGGGCCGGCTCGGCGACGTGCTCGGCAAGAAGCGGCTCTACGTCACCGGGTTCGCCGTGTTCACCATCGCCTCGGCGTTGTGCGGCGTCGCTCCGAACGTCGGGGCCTTGATCGGCTTCCGCGTGCTGCAGGCCCTCGGTGCGGTCCTGATCATGTCCCTGGGCTCGGCGATCCTCGTCGAGGCGTTCCCGCCCAATGAGCGGGGCAAGGCCCTCGGCTTTGTGGGATCCGCCGTGTCGGCGGGGATCATCACGGGACCGGCACTCGGCGGGCTGATCATCTCCAACTGGGGCTGGCAGCCGATCTTCCTGGTCAACATCCCGATCGGCATCGCCGGCACCTGGCTGGCGATCAGGAACGTCCCCGCCACTCCCCCGCACCCGGGACAGCGCTTCGACGTCCCGGGCACCATCCTGCTCAGCCTCGCCCTGCTCGCGCTGTCGGGTGCGGTCACCTTCGGCCAGGACATGGGCTTCGGGGCGCCGCCGATCCTCGCCGCCTTCGCCGCCTTCGCCGTGCTCACGGCCGCCTTCATCGCGGTCGAGCTGCGCAGCCCGTCCCCGATGATCCAGCTCCGGCTCTTCCGGAACCCGATGCTCACCGTCAGCGTGATCTCCGGGTTCCTGGTGTTCGTCTGCCTCTCGGTGACGGTACTCCTGCTGCCCTTCTACCTCCAGGACATCATCGGCTGGGAGGTCGGCTTCGTCGGCCTGCTGCTCGGCGTCGAGCCCCTGGTGATGGGCGTCGTCTCGCCGCTGTCGGGGACCCTCTCCGACCGCATCGGCATCCGGCGGCTCACGCTGCTGGGCCTGTCCATCATGGCGGTGGGGCTGCTCGTCTTCCGCACCTTCGACGCCGACCTCACCCCGGCGAAGTTCCTGCTCTTCGCCATCCCGCTGGGTCTGGGGATCGGGATGTTCCAGTCGCCGAACAACTCGGCGATCATGGGCGCCGTTCCCCGCGAGTACACGGGTCTCGGCGGCGGGATCATGACCATCACCCGCCTCCTGGGCGTCACCACAGGTGTGGCCGTGCTCGGATCTATCTGGGCCGCCAGGGTCGCCTCCAAGCTCGGTGGCGCGCTGCCGGCGGGTGGCGCCACGGCAGCCCCGCCCCCGGTCCAGATCGCGGCGCTCCACGACGTCATGACCATCGCCGCCGTGGTGATCGCCGGCGCCCTGATCGCCGGGATCTGGGGCCTCCGCCACGAGGCCCGGGCGCGCTCAGCCGCCCGCTAGCCGCCGTGCCGCGGCCCGGTCGGGCTTGCCCAGGGCGGCCCTGGGGATCGCGTCGACCCTGAGCCACCGCTTGGGGACGTGATGGCGCGGGACCCGCTCCCTGAGCCAGGCCGCCAGCTCGTCGGGCGTGGCGTCGCCCGTGTAGAGACAGACGGCGATCATGCCCCACTCCTCGTCGGGGACCCCGACCACGACGGACTCACCCGCCCCGGGATGGGCGGCCAGGACTGTCTCGACGACCTGGGGGTTGACGTTCTCGCCCCCGGAGACGATCACGGCGTCGGCACGCCCCAGCACCCGGATCGCCCCCTCGTCGTCGATCTCGCCCCGGTCGTTGGTGACGAACCACGGGTCGGTCCGGTCGGGCTCGCCGAGGTAGCCGGGCGACACCTGGTCGCCGGAGACGGCGATGCGACCGTCAGGCTCGATGCGGAGACCGATCCCGGGCAGGGGGTGGGCCCGCCGGTCGGGCGGCGAGCCGGGACGCAGTGTCGCCACCTGCCCGAAGGTCTCGGTCATCCCGTAGCTGGGCAGCGCCGGGACCCCCGCGGCCGCGGCCCGCTCCAAGAGCCCGTCGGGGATGGGGCCGCCTCCGAGGACCACCGCCTTCAGGCCCTCATAGGGCCCCGGGTCGTGGTCCAGGGTGCGCAGCAGCATCGTGGGGACCATCGAGACCACGGTCACCCTCCCCCGCATCGCCTCCGCGGCCGCGGCCGGGTTGAAGCCGGGGAGCATCTCCACCGATCCCCCTGCGTAGGCGGTCCGGACCAGGATCGAGAGGCCGCCCACGTGGTGGAGGGGCAGGCAGAGCAGCCACCGGTCCTCCGGGCCGTGGCCCAGGTGCGCCACCGAGCCGCGGGCCGCGGCTTCGAGGTTGCGCATGGTGAGCCGGACCCCCTTGGGCGATCCGCCCGAGCCGGAGGTGTAGACGATCAGGCGGGCATCGCCCGCCTGACCCCGTGCCCCGTGGCCGGGGCGCCGGTCGGGATCGACGACGGTGATCCCGCCGCCGGCCAGCCCGGCGAGGATCGTGAACACGGAGTCGGGCGCGAGCGACGGGGCGTGGACGGTCCAGTTGTCGGTCAGCCGGGCCCGGACCTCGGCGAGGGTGTCGCCATAGGTCCAGACCCGGTCACCGAAGCACAGGTACGGGTCCGACGCCGGGCGCCGCTGCAGCCACTCGAGCACTTTCAGCGGGTGTCGCTGGTCGCCGCGATGGCCCGGGCCGCCACCTGGGCGGCCGCCAGCCGGGCGCCCTCCACCCGGAACGGGCTGCAGGACACGTAGTCGAGCCCCACCTCGGAGAAGAACTCGATCGACTTCGCCTCGCCGCCGTGCTCGCCACAGACGCCGAGCTGCAGGTCGGGATTGGCGGCCCGGCCCTCCTTGCTGGCGAGCTCGACGAGCCGGCCGACGCCCTGGCGGTCCACCGTCTGGAACGGGTCGACCTTGAGGATCCCCTGCTCCAGGTACTGGTGGAGGAACAGTCGCTCGGCGTCGTCTCGGCTCAGGCCGTATGTCATCTGCGTGAGGTCGTTGGTGCCGAAGCTGAAGAAGTCGGCCACCTGGGCGATCTCCCCGGCGGTGAGGGCGGCACGAGGCAGCTCGATCATGGTCCCGATCGGGACGCGCAGGTCGTGGCCGGTGCGCTCCTTCGCTGCGGCGATCTCCTCCTCGATCATGCTCCGCATCCGCCGCAGCTCCTCCACGGTGGACACGAGCGGGATCATGATCTCCAGGTGCGGGTGCCCGCCGGCGTCGAGACGGCGGCAGATGGCGTTGATCGCCGCCCGGGCCTGCATCCGGTAGAGGTCGGGCAGGACCAGGCCGAGCCGGACGCCACGGAGACCCAGCATCGGGTTGTCCTCCTCCCAGCGGGCGACCTGATCGGAGAGGTCGCGGACCTCGCCGATGGGACGCCCGGCGCGGACGAGACGCAGTGCCTCCTGCTCCAGCTCCAGCCGGGACGGCAGGAACTCGTGGAGGGGCGGGTCGAGGAGACGGACCACCACGGGAAGCCCGTCCATCGCCTCGAGGATGCCCTCGAAGTCGGCGACCTGGAGACGCTCGAGCTCCTCCAGCGCCTTCTGCCGCTCCACCGGCGTCTTGGCGAGGATCACCCGCTGCACGATCTGCAGCCGCTCGCCCATGAACATGTGCTCGGTGCGGGCGAGACCGATGCCCTGGGCGCCCCGGCGGCGGGCCTCGGCGGCGTCCTCGGGGGTGTCGGCGTTGGCCCTAACCTCGAGCTGGCGGATCTCGTCCGCCCAGCCGAGCAGCGTCTCCAGCTCGGGAAGCGGCTCCGGCGGGACCAGCTCGACCTCGCCGACGTAGACCTTGCCGGTGGTGCCGTCGATCGTGATGACGTCGCCGCGCTCCAGCTTCCGCTGGCCGACCAGCACCACGCCGCCCTCCACGTCGACCGTGAGGGCGCCTGCGCCGGTGACGGCGGGCTTGCCCATGCCACGGGCCACCACGGCGGCATGCGAGGTCTTGCCGCCCTGGCTGGTGAGGATGCCTACGGCGGCGGCCATGCCGTGGATGTCGTCGGGGGTCGTCTCGGGACGGACGAGGATCACGTCCTTGCCCTCGCCGGCGAGACGCACGGCCTCGTCGGAGGAGAAGCAGATCTGGCCGACGGCCGCGCCCGGCGAGGCGTCGACACCGGTGGCGACGGGGATGGCGCTCGTCTTCGGGGACACCCGCGGCCGGTGCAGCACCTCGAGTGTCTCCGGCTCGACCCGGAGCACGGCCTCCTCCTTGGAGATGGCGCCCTCGTTGGCGATGGCCACGGCGATGCGCACCGCGGCGGCGGGGGTACGCTTGCCGACCCGGCACTGGAGGACGAAAAGCTTCCCGCGCTCGATGGTGAACTCGATGTCCATCATGTCGCGGTAGTGCTCCTCGAGCCGGTCCATGTAGCCGACCAGCTCGGCATGGCACTCGGGGTGGATCCCCCTGAGGTCGTCCAGGGTCATCGTGTTGCGGACGCCGGACACCACGTCCTCGCCCTGGGCCTGGGGCAGGTAGTCGCCGTAGTAGACCCGGGCGCCGGTGGACGGGTCACGGGTGAAGCAGACCCCCGTGCCGGAGTCCTCACCCAGGTCGCCGAACACCATCATCTGGACGTTGCAGGCGGTGCCCAGGTCGTCGGGGATGTCGTTGAGCCGCCGGTAGTCGATGGCCCGCTTGTTCATCCACGACTTGAAGACGGCCTCGATGGCACCGTGGAGCTGCTCCCAGGGGTCGGAGGGGAGGCGTCCCGGGCGGTGCTCCTCGACGATCGCCTTGAACTCGTTGGTGGCGCGCTGCAGATCCGCGGCGCTGAGCTCGGCGTCGCTCTTCACACTCGCCCGGGCCCTCAGCATGGTCAGGACGCCCTGGAAGCGACTCTCTTCGACACCGAGCACGACATCGCCGTACATCTGGACGAACCGCCGGTAGACGTCCCAGGCGAAGTGCGGGTCGCCGGACCAGCGGATCAGCTGCTCGACGACCTCGTCGTTGACGCCGATGTTGAGGACGGTGTCCATCATGCCGGGCATCGAGAACTTGGCGCCCGAGCGCACGGACACGAGCAGCGGGGCCTCACCGCCACCGAAGGTGCGGCCACTCTTCTCCTCGAGGCGCGCGATGGCGGCGTCGACCTCGTCCCACAGGTCGGGAGGCAGCTCGCCGGTCTTCATGAAGTACCGGCACACCTCCGTCGTGATGGTGAACCCGGGAGGCACCGGGAGCCCGAGATGGGTCATCTCGGCGAGTCCGGCGCCCTTGCCACCGAGGAGGCCCCGGTCGGTGAAGTCGCCAGTTTCGAAGTCGTATAGGTGCGGCACGCTCCAAGGTTACCCAGCGTGCATCAGGCCCATGTAGGGCCGATCGTCACACCACGGAGATGACCCTCGTCCGCCTGCACGCACCGCTCCCCTTTCGATAGGTTTCGGCGCGCCGAGGGGCGGTGGGAGCTCCGGATCCATCCGGACGAAAGGAGGAAGGATGAGGACACCACCTTCCCGCACATCGCGGTCAGTGGTGCTCGTGACCGCGCTGATCCTGGCGCTGGTCACTGCCATCCCGTCCGGTGCCACCCCCGACGGTACCAACGACCCGGTACCGGCCCCCACGGTCGAACGTGGCAGGTACGACAGCTACGTCGTCGTGATGAAGGCCGACCCGCTGGTCGTCACCGAGGGGAAAGACAACCTCCGGACGGCAAGGGCCCGAAACAAGGGCCAGGAGAAGAGGCAGAGACACGCCCGCGTGATGCGGGACGTCGGCCTCTCCCCCGACCGCATCACGACGGACTATGTCAACGCCGTGGACGGCTTCGCCGCCCGCATCGAGTACCAGGATGCGGTGAAGCTGGCCGGCCACCCCGACGTGGCGCTGGTCCTTCCGGACGTCATGCTGCAGCCCGACACCGACTCCAGCCCCGGGTTCATCGGGCTCAACCCCGGGCTGGGTGGCGGCCCCCCGACCGGCGCCACCGGAAAGGGCGTGGTGATCGGCATCATCGACACGGGCATCTGGCCGGAGCACCCCAGCTTCGACGACACCGGCATGCCCGCGCCGCCGGTCACCGGGCTCCCCTGCGAGTTCGGGAACACGGCCCACAACCCGCTGGACGCCCCGTTCCGGTGCAACAAGAAGCTGATCGGCGCCCGTCAGGTGCTCCCCACCTACCGCGCCCTGATCGGGGCGGAGCCCGAGGAGTTCGACTCGGCCCGCGACGACAACGGGCACGGGACCCACACGGCCAGCACCGCGGCCGGCCGCCGCGGCGTGCACGCCACGGTCCTGAGCCACGACTTCGGGCAGATCAGCGGCGTCGCCCCGGATGCGCACATCATCGCCTACAAGGGCCTCGGCGCCCTGGGTGGCTTCTCGTCCGACCTCGCCCTGGCCATCGATCAGGCGGTCGCAGACGGTGTCGACGTGATCAACTGCTCGATCGGTGGCAGCTCCACCGGGTTCACCGTCGACGAGATCGCGTTCCTGAACGCCGCCAGCGCCGGCGTGTTCGTGGCCACCTCGGCCGGCAACTCGGGCCCTGGTCTGGCGACGATCCGCAACCCCGCCAAGGTGCCGTGGCTGACCACGGTCGGCGCCAACACGCAGGCGCGGTTCATCTCGGGCAAGGTCGAGCTCGGCGATGGCAGGGTGTTCGAGGGCGCCTCGATCACCGAGGCCGTCGACTGGGCGCCGCTCGTCGATGCGGCAGCGGCCGGGGACGACCTCTGCAACCCCGGCGCCCTGAACCCGACGGTGGTGGAGGGCGCGATCGTGCTGTGCCGTCGCGGCGTCATCGCCCGGGTGGACAAGAGCCTGGCGGTGGCGCAGGCCGGTGGGGTCGGAATGATCCTGTACGAGAACGACGACGCCGGCGACCTCTTCACGGACACCCACCACGTCCCGAGCGTCCACGTGGACAACACGCCCGGCGTCGCCATCAAGGCGTACATCGCGGCGGAGGCCGCCGGCGCCAGGGCGCGGATCTACGACACCGGGAAGGTCACGACCTGGCAGTACGCCCCCTCGACGACGAGCTTCTCGTCCCGAGGGCCCAACGTGTTCGCCGACATCCTCAAGCCGGACCTCACCGCCCCGGGCCACCAGGTCCTCGCCGGGTACTCGCCGGTGGGTGACCCCTACGGCGGCCTGTTCGCCTCCATCTCGGGCACCTCGATGTCGAGCCCGCATGTGGCGGGTCTCTTCGCCCTGATCAAGGAGAAGCACCCGGACTGGAGCCCGGCGATGGCCCGCTCCGCCCTGATGACGACGGCCCGGCCGACAGTCCTGAGCAACGACCGGACCACGGTGGCGTCGCCGTTCCTCCAGGGCTCGGGCATGGTGAACCCCGGCCGCGCCAACCAGAAGGGCTCGATGTTCCAGCCCGGCCTGGTGTACGACGCGGGTGAGGCCGACTACCTCGGCTTCCTCTGCGGTGTGGCGCCGGCGGTGGCCGTGTTCGTCGACCCGACTGTCGACTGCGCCGAACTGGAGGCGGCGGGGATCCCAACCACGCCCTACGACCTGAACTACCCGTCGATCGCGGTGTCCCAGGTCCCGGGCAAGGTCACGGTGACCCGCACCGTCACCAGTGTGGCGGAGGAGAACGGGTGGAGGACCTACACCCCGAAGATCGAAGCGCCTCCCGGCTACTCGGTCACGGTCTCGCCCTCCAACCTCAAGCTGAAGAAGGGCGACAAGGCCACCTTCCAGGTGACGATCACCAACACCGGAGCGCCCCTCGGCGAATGGCGATTCGGGTCGATCACCTGGGTGGACAGCACGGGGAACTACGAGGTCCGCAGCCCGATCGCGGTGCGGGGCTCGGCACTGGCCGCCCCCTCATCGGTGGACCTCGCCGGCGCCTCCGGCAGCGCCGTGGTCCCGGTCCTGATCGGGTACACCGGCCCCTTTGCGGTGACCGCCACCGGCCTCGCGGCCGACACGGGCGGCACCGCCTCGGTGGGCCAGGACCCCGACCAGGACTTCCCCGGCTGCGGGGCGAGCCCGGGGGTGACCCAGCACACGCTCGTCGTGTCCGGGTCACAGCACCTGCGGATCCGGCTGCTCGCCTCCGACCTCACCGGGGGCCCGGCGGACACGGACCTGGACCTCTTCCTGTGCCGTGACGGCCAGGTGGTGGCCCAGAGCACCTCGCCGGGGACCGACGAGCAGATCGACATCGCCAACCCCGCCGACGGCACCTACGTGCTGCACGTGCACGGCTGGTACACGGGCGGCCAGACGGTCGGCTACCGCTACCACGTCTGGGACGTGTCCGGTGCGACCGGCGGCACGCTCCAGGTGACCTCGGCGCCGGACTCGGTGACCGCCGGGACCACGGCCGATGTCGGCATCTCCTGGTCGGGCGCCGGCTCCGAGGAGCTCGGCGTCCTCGTCTACGGGGACGGCACGAGCGTGCTCGGACGCACCCTGGTCAGGGTCCGCAACTAGCGGCACCTGCAAAGAGAGGGCGCCCCGTGGGGGCGCCCTCTCTCCCGCGTCACTTGTCGTATCCGGGGGGCGGGACGAACGAGTGTCCGCCGTCCTCCTCGTCGGAGGGGCAGAAGAAGGGCTCGCCGTCGCCGCCGGCGTGGTAGTCGTACGCCTTGTTCCCCACCCCCAGGACCACCTGGTATCCCTCGACCAGGGCCTGGGTGTAGTTCATGCCCGGCTGCGGGCAACCCATCGACCCGTCGGGCCAGGTGACCGCCTCGGCCCTCATCACCGTGATCTCCGACTCGGGCACCTTGAGGCGCTGCACCAGGTCGGCCTTCGCCTTCTCGATCATTCGCTGCAGGGTGTTCCCGGGCACGGTGTCTCCGATCGTCGTCGACGGCGTGGTCGTGGTGGCCTCACCCGTCGTCGTGGTCGTGGTCTCGGGCGGGGCGATGGTCGTCGCAGGCGACCCGCCCTCGGTCCCGCATGCGGCGATGACGGCTCCGAGGAGCGCCAGCGCCACCACTCGTCTCAGCTTGCTCATGTGCTACCCCACCGGGATGTAGATCAGTTGTACCCCATCGCCCTCGATGATGAGACGGCCACCGTCCAGCCGGGCCGACTCGAAACGGCCCAGGGCCTCCAGGTACATCCGCTCGGACTCCATCACCCCGTCTCCCTCGCACAGCATCATCGTGCTGAAGATCTGCGGGAACGCCTCCGGATCGTCGGGGTTCGGGGAGAAGCCGTACGCGTTGCACACCTTGCCGCCGAAGCCGAGCTCGGTCACCTCGAGGGTCACGGGGAACCCGCCCACAATCGGGATCTCCTCGCCGTCGACGACGCCACGCTGGAGTTCCCACCTGCCGAAGGTCTCGGCCGGGAACCAGCGGTTGACGCCGGCCGCTCCTGGATCGGCCGGCGAGCTGACGGGATCGTCGGGGTCGCCGCCGGTCGGGGGCCGGGTCGTGGGCGTCGTGTCCGCGGTGTAGACGAGCGTTATCCCCTCTCCCTCCAGGGTGAGGGTGCCGCCCTCGATGGCGAAGCGGGTCACTCCCTCCAGGGCCTGGGCCAGCCGCTGCTCGGCGTCCATGGCCTCCCGCTCGACGCACGCCATGTCGGTGATGGCGGCGTCGACGAGATCGAACCGGCCGCTGGAGTTGGCGCGGTAGTCGCCGGAGAGCGTGTTGCAGTGGAGCTTCGCGGTGATCCGGCCGTCGGCGAAGAACACGGTCGGCCGGTCCCCGACGTCCGTGGGGATGGCACCGTCGGCGTCGGTGGCGGTGTCCAGCCGCCAGCGGCCCTCGAGGTCGCCGGGGCGGGTGCCCGCGCAGGCGGCCATGAAGAGTGCGAGCAGCAGGACCGCGACGGTCTTGGTTCTCATGCCGATTGGACGGAACCGGCCCCGGGCCCGGTTCCCCTCAGTGCCAGATCGCCGATCCGATGCCGATCAGGAGGCCCAGGAACAGATGGGCGCGGGCCGTCCCCTTCAGCACCCCGATCAGCTCCGGTCCGGTGGCGCCACCCATAACCGCACGGAGGGGCCGCATCACCGGCCAGGCTCCGGCGATGGCGACCAGCGCCCCGAGCGGAATCCAGCGGGCGATGGCGAGCACCGGGACGAGCGTGAAGGCACCCTCGACCAGGGCGGCGTAGAGCATCCGGGTCCGTTTGTCGCCGAGGATGACGGCGAGGGTCCGCTTGCCCGCCGCCTCGTCGGTGGGGATGTCCCGGAGGTTGTTGGCGACCAGGATCGCAGTGACCACGAAGCCGACCGGGATGGCGACCAGCCAGGCCGACCGGGGAGCGGTCCCGTCGTGGACGAACCGGGCGCCGACCGTGGCGACCAGGCCGAAGAAAACGAAGACGAACACCTCCCCCAGCCCGCGGTAGCCGTAGGGGACCGGCCCGCCGACGTAGCCGAGCATGGCCAGCACGGAGGCGACACCGATCACCATGACGACCGGGCCGGCTATGGCGGTGAGGCCGATGGCGGCGATGCCGGCCACGACCACGGCGGCCCAGGTGGCGATCCACATCTGACGGGGCGGGATCACCCCCGCCGCCACCATCCGGGGCGGCGGGGG
>QGUS01000180.1 GCA_003242515.1 Actinomycetota bacterium | reverse complement strand
AAAGAGACGGCAAAACAGAGTTTTGTCCGTCTCGTGGGCTCTGAGATTTTTATAAGAGACAGGTCGTGGACCATGCGGATCGGGATCGGGTTGAGGAAGTGGAGCTTCTCCCTCCCCCGGCGACGGGTGACGACGAGGTTCGCCTCCTCCAGCACCTTGAGGTGCTTCATGACCCCGAACCGGGTCATCTCCAGACCTGACTCCAGCTCCGTGAGCGTTTGGCCGTCACGCGCGTAGAGCAGGTCGAGAAGGAGGCGACGGGTCGGGTCCGCCAGCGCCTTGAACACCAGGTGGAGTTCGTCCCTCTCCTCGTGCGCTTCCGTCATGCCGACACAATATGTGACTAAATGGTCACATGTCAAGACCCATGCGGGACCCTTGGCCCAGGGCGGGAACCTGACCAACGGCCCTACGAAGTACCTCCGGCCCCTCCATACGGTGTCAGTAGCCACACAGGAGGCAGCGATTGAGACTTCACACGGACATCCCAACCCGCGGCCAGGTGAGCCGTCTGTTCGGGACGTTCCACGACGCAGCCGTTTCCATCTACCTGCCGACCGACCCGGCGAGCAACGGCCGGGCCGAGCGCATCGCCTTGAAGAACCTCGTGACCGAGGCGGTCCGGCAGCTCCAGGAGGCGGGAGCGAAGAAGTCGGACATCGACGACCTCAAGGACCAGTTCGAGGACCTGATGGCCGACGACCCGTACTGGGTGTACCAGGCCAGGACCCTGGCCATCTTCGCCACCCCGGAGTGGATGGTCACCTTCCGGCTCCCGAACCGGATCAAGGAGATGGTCGCCGTCTCCGACCGGTTCCACCTCAAGCCCCTGCTCCGGGCGATCACCTTCCCTCAGGTGGCCCTGATCCTCGCGCTCACCCAGAAGTCGGCTCGGGTGCTCGAGATCCTTCCGGAAGGCGGGCCCGAGACGGTGGAGCTCCCCGACCTGCCCCAGGGCGTGGTCGAGGCGGCGCCCATCGCCCATGTCGACGACGACTTCCCGAAGGGGAAGACGCAGGGCTCGATGGCGGAGAAGAGCCACCTCCGCATCTACTGCCGGGCCGTCGACACGGCGATCAAGCCGCATCTGGCCGGCCGCGACGTGCCGCTGATCCTGGCGGCGACCGAGCCCCTGCAGTCGATCTACCGCTCGGTCAACACCTACCCGCACCTGACGGACGACGTCATCTCGGGCAACCCGAAGACCATGTCCGACGGCGAACTGGCCGCCCGGGCCCGGGAGATCCTCGACAGGCTGTACGCCGCGGAGCTGAAGGCCCTCCGGGAGACCTTCGACGAGCGGGCGAAGGACGGGCGTGCCCTCATCGACATCACCGACATCGCCCATGCCGCCACCCTCGGGATGGTGGAGACGCTGATCTTCGACATGGACGCGGTCATCCCCGGGCTCGTCGGTGACGACGGGTCGGTGGAGCTCGCCGGGGTCGACGACGCCGTCGCCTACGCGGTGGTGGACGAGGTCGCCCGTCGGGTCTGGTACCACCGGGGAAGGGTCCTGGCGGTTCGCCGGGAGGACGTGCCTGGCGGGGGCGATGCGGCCGCCATCCTCCGGTTCACCTACGCCTGATCAACCCAGGGTCCGGTAGCGGCCCCGGAAGTAGAGCAGCGGGTCCTCCATCCCGCCCACCTCGACCCGGTCGACCCGCCCGCGAACCATCCCCGACCATCCGGCCGGGTCGGTCGCGGTGACGGTGGCGTGGATGCGGTTGGAAAGGCCGTCGAGCACCGGCCCCCACTCGCCGTCGGTGACGGCCAGCCCGGCGAACATCCCGCCCGGACGGGGCTCCCGCCCTGCGAACACCTCGGCGAGCCTGCGGTGCTCGGACGAGCAGACGTGGACGACCAGCCTGCCGGTGTCGGCGACGGCGTCCCACAGGTCGGTGTTGGGGTTGATGAGCAGCAGGACCTCGCCGGGGTCTCCCTCCATCACCAGGACCGAGGAGACGGTGAGACCGGCCCTGGAACCGGGGGGCCCCGAGGTCACGATCGTGACCGGCATCGCCAGCCTCCCCCGGAAGCGGCGAACCGGGTCGCGGTCCTCGGGGTCGGGCATGAACGGGTGCTCGTCGTGGATGGTCACCCGCTGAAGGCTAAGGGGTCGCCGGCCTACCGCCAGCGGAAGCCGACGTCGACGCGGAGGCCAAGGTCCTCCCCCGGCCAGGATCCCGGCCGTCCAAGCCTGGAGGTTCCGAATGTGAGCGTAGAGAAGCTCGTCTCCGGTTCAAGAAGGTCCGCCGCATTCTCCAGGCGATCGAGGACTACGTCGTTGCCAACCCGGGATCGCCGGACTCCGAGGAAACATTCTCCGACGAGGACCTCGACGCCCTGACTGGGTCAAGAACCCCCGCCAACAAGGGAAAGCACAAGGGAAGACGGGGTATTCGGAGAAGGGCTATTCCCCGAGAACCCCCGTCATTATTGGGCGCGCCCGGGAGGACTCGAACCCCCAACCTTCTGATCCGTAGTCAGACGCTCTATCCAATTGAGCTACGGGCGCAGTCAGGTCGTAGTCAGGTGGTGACGGGACCGTCGGTCATGTTAGTGGCCCCCGGAGCGCTGTTCCCAGACGGGAGCTACCCGACCGTGATCTCGACCTCGGGGACGCCGAGGAGACGCTTGGCCTCGCGGATCCCCGTGGAGAACGCTCCGTCGGCGTAGCCCATCCGCGGCGACGAGGTGGCCTCCCCTGCGAACAGCACCCTGCCGTCGACCGGGGCGGCCAGCCGGTCGATGTCCTCCCGGGTCGAGCCCACCGCCAGATACGAGTAGGCGCCCAGGGAGTACGGGTCGCTGCTCCACGAGGTGACCCTCACCTCGACCGGGTCGGGCACGTCGCCCCACGCCCGGCGCAAGTGCCCCAGTGCGTGCTCCGCGGCCTCGTCCGGGTCACGCCCTGCGATCAGGTCGGCCGACGATCCGAACGCCGTGGCCACCACCGCCTCGTTGCCGGTGATCCGCTCCAGGTTGAGCATCGCACGCAGGTCCGTCTCGGCCATCGGATACAGGTGGGGCTTCGCCGCTCCGGCCGGACGGTCGAAGCCGAGCGCCACCTTCTCGAACCTGCCGAACCCGATCCGCGCGATGGCGGCGATCTTGTCGTCGGGGAGACCCGAGTCGAACCGGATCGACCCGGCCTTGAGCACACCGAGCGGGACGGTCACGACGACATGGGAGCCCTGCTCGGTGGTCCCGTCCGCGAGCCTCACCTCGACCCCGCCCGCGTCCCAGCGCACGGACTCCACGGGTGTGGAGGTCCGCACCTCGAAGCCATGGAGCAGACCGTTGACGATCCTCCGGTAGCCGCCGACCGGGAAGTCGCCGATCCCCGACCCTCCGTACTCGTAGTCCCCGGGCGGGAACCCGGGCAGCGAGACGAGGCTCATCGGCGCCGCCGCCCTGGCCGCGGCGAGGATCGCGGCGAGCACCCGCTGCCCGTCGCTGGCCCCGATCCCCTCAAAGAACCCGCGGCCCGGGCCCTCGAGGCTGGCGTCCGGACCCATCTCGGCGATGTACCGATCGAGGGCCTCGTAGAACCCGGCCTCCACCTCGGTCATCTCGGCGTCATCGACCTCGACCACCGTCCCGTCGCCCGGGTCGACGAAGACGGCGTCGGGGCGGAAGTCGGCCGACACCCGGGGCACGCCGAGCTGCTCGGCGATGAGGGTCATGGGGTTGCCCACCGGGTGGTGGATCCAGGCGCCCCCCAGGTCCACGGTGCCGCCACCCAGCTCGACGGTGTGGAGACGGCCGCCGACGCGGTCCCTCGCCTCCAGCACCACACACTCCACGCCCGCCGTGGCCAGCGCGTTGGCCGCGGCCAGGCCGGCCATGCCGGCCCCGATGATCACGACACGCTCGGGGCGGCCGGAGAGGCCACCGGGGACGTCCCGGGTCCCGTCGTCGAACCGCATCAGTCCCTCCATTCCAGGATCGCCAGTCTCGCCGCGAAGTCCACCACCCAGGCGGCCACGGCGAAGGTAGCCAGGCCATTCTCGGCCACGAGGAGGATCCCGGCCAGGTTCGCCAGCAGGAGCGGCAGCCAGGGCCTCGCCTTCATGCGGGCCAGGTTCCTGCCCAGACGGGGCGGCCTGCCCGCCAGAACGGGGATCAGGTAGGCGAGCGACCCGAGCAGCACCTGACCCACCCCGGCGACGGCAGCCGCGGCGACCCACCCGGACCAGGGCGTGGTGTCCGACCCGCCGATGAGACGCACCCCGTCGACGGCTGCCCACGCCACCAGCCAGGCGACACCGAGGCCCACATGCAGGTAGGTCAGCCCTGCCTTCATGGCCTTGCGGCCGATCCG
>QGUS01000179.1 GCA_003242515.1 Actinomycetota bacterium | reverse complement strand
AGCTTCCGGGCGAGGATGTGGTCCTCGACGAGGCGGTCGCGTCCGGCGAGGGCCACCCGGGCGGCCGCCGCGATCACGCCCGCCTGACGCATGCCGCCACCCATCCGCTTGCGGATGTAGCGGATCTCGGCGATGGCGTCGGCGGAGCCGCAGACGATCGACCCGACCGGGGCTCCGAGGCCCTTGGAGAAGCAGAACTGGATGGTGTCGGCGCAGGCGGCGTAGCGCTCCGCCGGGACGCCGCTGGCGATGGAGGCGTTGAAGATGCGGGCGCCGTCGATGTGGACGGCGAGGCCGTGCTCCTTCGCCCGGGCGGAGGTCGCCTCCATGATCTTGATGGGGATGACCCGGCCCCCGGAGAGGTTGTGGGTGTTCTCCCACACCATCAGGCTGATGCGGGGGAACCAGCCGGCGAGCGCCATGGCGGCGTCGACGTCCTCGGGGAGGATCTGCCCGCCGGGACGGGAGACCGTGCGGAAGCCGACCCCGGCGTAGGCCTGGGGGGCGCCGCCCTCGATGGAGCGGACATGACTCTCCTCGTGGGCCAGCACCTCCTCGCCGGGGTTGGTGTGGAACTGGATGGCGAGCTGGTTGCCCATGGTTCCCGTCGGGACGAACACGGCGGCATCCTTGCCCACCGCGGCGGCCGACTCCTCTTCCAGGGCGTTGACGGTGGGGTCGTCCTTGTACACGTCGTCACCGACGGGCGCGTTCGCCATCGCCTCGATCATCTCGGGGGTGGGACGCGTGACGGTGTCGGACCTGAAGTCGGCGATGCCGTCGGGGAAAGCCATGCCCGGAGGGTACCTGGTAGCCGGTGGTTGGACCGCGCCCCGGATGGTGACCGTCGGGGAGCCGCCCCCTCGATCCCGTCTCCGGGGGATGGAGATCAGCCTGACAGCTTGTCCAGGACGCCGGAGAGGCGCCTGGGCATGAGCGTACGGCCGAGACCGACGACGTCCTCGATCAGCTGGAGCACGTCCCCGGGGCCGTCCCAGTGTTCGACGACGACCTCCCGGCCGGCCCGGCTGATCAGGTTGTCCAGGGCGTACATGACCATGAGCACGTCGTCCATCCAGCCGACCACCGGGATGAACTCGGGCAGCAGGTCGATCGGGCTGGCCACGTAGAGGGCGACGGCTCCCAGGGTGAGCTTGGCCCGGAACGGGACCCTCGGGTCCTTGAGCAGGCGGCTGATCAGCTTGACCAGGTTCGGGATGACCGTGACCACTTCGGCGAGCAGGCTCTTCGCCCGCGCCCGGACCCGCTCCCCGTCGGGGGAGATCACCTCGTCCGGCTGGATGGGGTCGGTGCTCATTCGCTCCTGATCCTCTGCGTGTCGGGCTCGTCCGGGTCGTCGTCGCGGGTGTCACCGATCTCTTCGATCAGCGCCTCCACCGCCTTGAGACCCTCCGCGGCTGCCTTGAGGAGATGGTAGGCCACCCGTCTCCCTGCGCGGCCCAGCACCTCCTTCACGCCCTCCTGGGTCACCTCTCCCCCTCCGGGAGGGTGAACTCGACCCGGAGAGTGCCGCCGACGAACCTCGCCGACGAGACCTCCCTGCGATGCAGGGCGTCGGGCAGGAGGAACGACCGGCGGTACGGGCCGGCCCGGACGTAGAGCTCGTTGCCGTGGCGGAACACGTCGAGCTCCTCCTTCTCCACGAACGGGATGTCGAGCTCCATGGTCACCACTTCCCCGTCCTCGGTGATCCGGAAGGGGCTGCGGGCGTGGAAGTCGTCGATCGGGTGCATGTCCCCGTACAGCTCCGACGCCATCACCCGCAGGCGGTCGAGGCCGACCATCTCGTCGTCGAAGAGCCGGAGCCGGAGGCGGGGCACCTCGGCGAAGGCGTCGTCCACCGTCGCCAGGTGCGCCTTCTGGATGGTCCGCCACCGCTCGAAGTACGGGTCGGCGACGTCCTCCGGGAGGACCCGGTTCACGACGATCCCGTCCACCCCGTAGCCGAAGAGGCCCAGGTAGCTGTAGGTGCGGCGCGCCTCGTCGATCACCATCTTCTCGGGGTTCACCACGAGGCGGGCGGTGGTCACCTCGGGGTCGGACATCAGCTCCCGGACGCCCTCGATCGACTCGAAGATCGACTGCGCGGCCGTGAACACCTCGTCCTGCGGCAGCGGGAGGCTGGTCATGCGGCTGAGCAGCGGGCGGGCGGCCTTCATGATCCGCCGCTCCGTCGGCATGATCTTCTCGAAGTACCAGGACAGCACCTCGGGCAGGGAGAGCAGCCGGAGCGTCTCCGCCGTCGGGGCGCAGTCCACCACGATCACGTCGTACTCCCCCGACCGGGCGTGCTTGTTCACGTCGATCAGGGCGAACAGCTCGTCCATGCCGGGGAAGATCAGGAACTCCTCGGCCTCGATCCCGGCCGCTCCTCCCCAGTCGAGGACGTCGATGAGCTGTCGGCGGATGGAACCCCAGTATCGCTCCAGCTGGACCCGGGTGTCGATCTGCTGGCCGTCGAGCCGGTCGGTGACCGGGGTCGGGTCGGTGGCCAGATCGACGCCGAGCGCATCGGCCAGGGAGTGGGCGGGGTCCGTGGAGGTGACGAGCACCCTGGCGCCCCGGTCGGATGCCGCCAGGGCCGTCGCCGCGGCCACCGTGGTCTTGCCTACCCCGCCCTTCCCGGTGACCAGCAGGATGCGCATGTCAGCCCCCGGTGACCCGTTTGCGGAGCCCTCTCAACGCCGCGGTGATGATCTGACGCTCCGCCTGACGGCGGATGAACCCGGGGATGACGAAACGCGGGATCACCTTGAGGCTGTAGGTGACCTCCGTGGCGCCGTCCTCCTTCGGGGTGAAGACGTACGAGCCCTCGAGCATCTCGAGGTCGTCGCTCTCCTCCAGGCTCCACGACAGCGAGTTGGGCCGGTCGTGGGTGTACCGGATGACGTAATTGATCTCCTTGACGAAGCCGTCCAGGACGAAACGGGCGCGGGCCACCCGGCCCTCGGGGCCGGTCTCCAGGACCTCCACCTCCCTGACACCAGTGGCCCACTCGGGATAGGACTCGATGTCGGAGACGACGTCGTACAACGCCTCCGGGGTGGCGTCGATCTCCAGCTGGGAGAAGGTTCCTTCGGTCATTGGCCCCTTGCCTTGGACGAGAACCGGAGGTTAACCCAGGCCGCCCGGTGTCACACCGGTGCGGTCGACCCGGATGAAGCGCCCCGTGGCCCGGAAGTACCCCACGTTGAGCACCCTCGTGCGACCGACGCGCCAAGTGGTGGCCTGCGGCTGGTGGACGTCACCGTGGAGGTGCAGCCTGGGCTGGTGACGGCGGATGAAGTCGGCGAGGGGGACGGAACCGCGCTCCTCCCGCCCGGTGATCACGTCGAAGCGGAGCGGCCTGATCGCGGGCGGGACGTGGGTGCACAGGACGTCCACCCCGGCCATGCCCGCCAGCAGCTCGGCGAACTCCTCGTCGGCGGTGTTCCCGGCCTCGTCGAGGAACGTGGGGAGCCCTCCACCGACGAAGCCGATGCTCAGGCCCTCCATGTCCACGACCTCGCCGTGGACGAAGCGGAATCCCTCGGGCAGGTGCTTGCGCAGCAGCTCGGGCCGGTCGACGTTGCCGTGGATGACCAGGCCGGTGCCGCCCTGGAGGGCCTCTGCCATGGCCCGGTACTGCCGGGTGACCACCAGGTCGATCTCACGACGGACGTCGATGCCGCGGTCGCCCACGGCCCTCAGCCAGACGTCCCGCATCCCCTGGAAGTCGCCACGGCCCCGGGCGCGTCCGCTCTGGATGGAGGTCTCGCGCCCGAGGATCTCGGCGACGGCCCCGTCCCCGGTGCGGTAGTCGGCGAGGTTGGCCAGGTCGCCGAGGATCACGATGGTCTCGCCGAGCTCGACGAGCCGGGCGAGCGCATGGGGCGAGTCGTGTACATCGGAGACGACGAGCATCAGCCCTCCTGGCGCGAGGCGTACCGCACCCAGAGGACGGCTGCGGCAGCGGCCACCAGAGCGAGAACCAGGGCCACCGGCCAGGAGAGGTCGAGAGGTGAGTACTCCGCCGCGATCCCGCCCATGGCGAAGCCGAGGACGGCTCCGAGGGCCGTCCGGACCTTTGGATCCGTGCTGTGGTCGGAGATGGTGGAGCGGAAGACGACCGCGATCAGGGCTACCACCCCGACGACGAGGGCGACGGCGTACACCTTGATCATCGGTGGGGAGGGTAACTACCTCTGGCGCGGTTGGACCGCTGCCACCGGGGAACCACCCCTACCCCCACTCGCTGCGCCCGTGGAGGACGGAGCGTCAACCGGCGCGGCGTTCCACCGGGACCAGTCGGAGCTTGGGGACCAGCCCCCCGTCGGCCAGCCCCTCCCCCCCTTCA
>QGUS01000178.1 GCA_003242515.1 Actinomycetota bacterium | reverse complement strand
GTGTGGCGTCGGACGGCGTGACCCTGGTGGGCGGGACAGAGCTCCATCTGGCCGAACCTGAAGTGGAGGGTGAGGTGCTGCTCACAATCCAGCCGGCAGCGATCTCAGTCCATCTCTCCGCACCCGAGGGGAGCCCCCGCAACGTTTGGCGCACCCGGGTGGAGCGGCTGGAACGGTTGGGCGGCCGGGTCCGTCTCCGTCTCGGCGACCCGCTGCCTCTCACCGCCGAGGTGACCGAGGCGGCCCGGTCCGAACTGGGCCTGCAAGCCGGCGCCGTGGTGTGGGTGTCGGTGAAGGCGACCGAGATCGGGGTCCAGACGGTCGGCTAGGCCGCCGGCAGTTGGACGATCTGGATGAGGTTGCCGCAGGTGTCGTCGAAGACAGTGGTGTTACGCCCTCGAAGGTGACGCCAGGGCCCCACAACACTCGTAACCCGCGCGGAGATCGGCGGCGGAGGAGGGCCGGGAAGGGGGGTCTCAGGTTCGCCGAGCAAACTCGAGAATCACCTGCGCAAGCTCCTCGCCCTTGTCTTCCTGGAGGAAGTGGCCGGCGCCGGTGATCGTCACATGATGCATCCCCTGGGCGCCCGGGATCCGCTTGATGAACGCCCGGTCAAGGCCCGCGGTGATCGGGTCCGAGTCGCTGAAGGCGCACAGGAACGGCTTCTCCCACCGCTCCAGCACCTGCCACGCCCGGCGGTTGGCCTCTGACGCCGGGTCGTCGGGCGTGATCGGCACCAGCGCCGGGAACTGACGGGCGCCTTCCTTGTACGACTCGTCCGGGAACGGGGCGTCGTAGGCGGAGACCACCTCCGGGGGGAGCTCCGTGAAGCACCCGTTGGCGATGATCCGGCCGATCTGCATCTCCGGGACCGTCTGGCTGAACTCACGCCACCGGAGGAACGCCTCGCCGGGGGCGTGGTCGCCGGTCGGGAGGAACGTGTTCGCCGCCACGATTCGGGCGAACCGGTCCGGCTGCTCCGCCGCCACTCGCAGCCCGATCAGCCCGCCCCAGTCCTGGCAGAACAGCGTGACGTCCCGCAGGTCGAGGGCGTTGACGAACGCGTGCATCCAGTCGACGTGCCGCTGGTAGGTGTAGTCGTGGCGGCTCGCCGGCTTGTCCGACTTCCCGAACCCGATCAGGTCCGGTGCCACCGCCCGCAGGCCCGCTTCGACCAGCGGCGGGATCATCTTCCGGTACAGGTAGCTCCACGACGGCTCGCCGTGGAGCAGCAGCACCGTAGGCCCATCCGCCGGGCCCTCGTCGACGTAGTGCATCCGCAGCGGCTCACCGCCGTCGGGGTTGGGGACCTCGACGTAGCGCGGCTCGAAGGGATACCCCGGCAGGTTCTCGAAGCGTTCCTCGGGTGTGCGCAGGATCTCCATCGCCCCGGCATTCTCGCCGGGAGAACCTTGCGGCGTCGGCTCAGGCCCGGGGGAGTTTCGCCCCGATCCGGATGATCCATCCGGAGAGCCCGACTCCGTAGAGGGCGGTGAGCGGGCCGACGTCGAACAGCCCGGCGGCGTTCGGCGGCACCGGGGCGGTGAGCCCGTTCAAGACCACCAGCATCGTGCCCAGGACGATCGCCGGGACCGCCCAGCCCCGGCCGAACCGGCCGTGCCGCCACATGACGAAGCCGGTGAGGAAGAGCGACGCCCCCATGAACACGTCCTAGGCGAGGTCGATGCCCAGATCCACGGCCCGGAGCAGGTCGACGGAGGCGCCGGCGGCGTCGAGGTCCGCGGCGTAGTACCCGACGGAGCCCTGGACCAGCAGCATGATCGTCACAGCCCGTAGGCGAGCACCGACAGCAGGAGCGACAGGCGGTTCGGCGCCCCGTCCCGCTCCCACGCCAGTACCCGGTAGATGGCGTAGCTGTTGACCACTCCGAGCGGCCCGAAGACGGCGGCGATCAGGAAGAAGACCCGCATCGCCCCCGCCGGGCTCGGGTCGAAACCGAACTCGGGCAGGGCCTGGCCCAGCCCGTAGACGACGGTCATCACCACTCCGGCGACGCCACCCCAGACGACCAGCGATCGGTCCCGCGACTCGTACGGCCGCACCAGTTCCTCCCATCCGACGGAAACGAGCCGTCATTGATGGCCCGGCGCCGGCGCGAGGTCAAGTCTGCGGGTTCAGCCGGCCGACCACTCGGGCAGTTCGATGACCGAGACGACGTTCCCGCTCGGGTCGTGGAACCAGCCGATGGGCGGCCCGAAGCCCCGCATCACCCCATTCCCGTCCTGGGGGTAGCCCTCGTAGCGGATCAGCTCGACGCCCTTCTCATCGAGGTAGGCGACGGCTGCGTCGATGTCGGTGACCGGGATGTTGAGGGTGGTGTAGGCGGCGGGCTGGTGGTCGTCCTTCGGGTAGACCACCACCCTGCCGCCGTTGGGGGCATGGATCCAGAGAAGCCCGTTGGTCTCGGTGACGTCGAGGCCGAGGACCTCTCCGTAGAAGTGGTGGGCGACGTCGAGGTCGTGGACCGAGAACCCGCTGAACACCGCACTGTGGCGGAACATGAGCGCACCTCCTGGGGTGGTGCTTCCGAGGCTACGCCGGTGAGTCCGGCCGTGGCCGGGTCGTCCGCCAGGGGCTCACACGCGGAAGGGACCCGGTCTCCCGGGTCCCTCCGCGTTCCTGCGGGTTGTCTAGGAGGAGGAGAGGTCAGGTCACTGGGCGGTGTAGCCGCCGTCGACCAGGTAGTACCCGCCGGTGAGGAAGCTGGCCTCGTCGGAGACCAGGTAGGTGATCAGGTTGGCCACCTCGTCCGGGGTGCCCATCCGCTCAACGGGGGCAATGCGGGGATCACCTTCATGGTCTCCTCGTCGAGGTTCTTGTCGAGGAGCGGCGTCTTGATGAAGCCGGGGCCGACCGAGACGACCCGGATGTTCTGGGTCGCGTACTCGATCGCAGCGTTCTTCGTCAGGCCCACCACGCCATGCTTGGCGGCGACGTACGCCGGGGCGTTGGCGAAGCCGACGCTGCCGAGGATGGAGGCGACGTTGACGATCGCGCCTCCGCCGGACTCGAGCATCGCGGGGATCTCGTAGCGGAGGCCGTAGAAGACGCCGTTCAGGTTGATGTCGATGACCTTCTTCCAGTCATCGATCCCGTACTCGCCGGTGGGGGCGGAGGCGCCACCGATGCCGGCGTTGTTGACGGCGATGTGCAGACCGCCGTAGGTGTCCACGGCGTGGCGGACCATGGCCTCGACCTGATCCGGCTCGGCCACGTCCACCTTGAAGAAGGAGGCGGTCTTGCCGTCGGCGGTGAGCTTGTCGACCATCGCCCGGCCGCCGACCTCGTCGAAGTCGGCCACGACGACCTTGGCGCCGTTTCCGGCGAACTTCTCGACCACGGCCGCGCCGATGCCGGACGCGCCGCCGGTGACGATCGCAACCTTGCCGCTGAAGTCGTACTGAGCCATCCGGGTCCTTTCTGTTGACTCCCTCCAATGGTCCGGGAACCGGGTGGCCACGGCTAGGGACCTTCGGCACCTTCGGTCGGGGACTGTCGCGAGAACGCCCAGCACGACGGGGAGGCGGCGCCGCCTCCCGGTGGGTTCGCCGTAGTCTGGCTTCGATGGCGCGGCGCGCGGTCCGCCTGTCGGATTCCGCCGACGGGGCCCACATTCCTGCCGATCCGTCGTCTCGACTGCCCCTGTTCGGCCCGCTCCGGGTCTCAGGTTGCGTTCGACCCCGCCCACCGGCAACAGTGTCGGTTGACACCGATGGATCAGCCTCAGACGTCGAGGGCGAGCAAGCCCATCATCCGTAGGGCCCTCGCCTACGTCACTTCCGGGACCCGGCTGCTCCTGCTCGCCTATGCGGATCATGCCGAGGAGGGTTTCCGCGTCCCGGTCGGCACGGTGGGGCCCGGTGAGGAGCCCGGCGACGTCGCCCTCCGGGAGGCCCTCGCCGAGACCGGGCTGAGCGACCTCACCTTCGGCTCGTTCCTGGGCCGCGAGGTCGTGGACATGGCCCCCTTCGGGATCGACGAGCTCCACGAGCGGTGGTGCTGGCACGTCGTCGCCGTGGGCCGCGCCGTCGATACCTGGAGGAGCGACGAACCCGTAGCCGAGGGGGAGCCCGCCGGCCACCGGTGGGTGGACCTGCGGGAGGATCTGCCCCCGATGGTGGCCGGCCACGACCGCTTCATCCCCGAGCTCCGCCGGCTGCTCGGGATCCACTAGCCCCTCGACGGTCAGGACCCGGGCGCCGAGGGCGGGCCCGCTGCCACCCGCCCGTAGGCAGCTGCGGCGGCTCCACCGGCGCTCGCGTCAGCGATCCTGGCGTGCCTGACCTGGGAGAATCTTCCGGAAAATCCCACGGAATCTGGAGCCCACATTCAAGAATCC
>QGUS01000177.1 GCA_003242515.1 Actinomycetota bacterium | reverse complement strand
AGGGCGAGGACCGCCCCCTCCTCGTGATCCTCCACTCGTGGAGCTCCGACCACCGGCAGCACGCCGGCATCCCCTACGCCATGTGGGCCGCCGAGAACGGCTGGGCGGCCATCGCTCCCGACTTCAGGGGCAAGAACGACTCGGCGGACGCGGTCGGCTCCGACCTCGCCGTCCAGGATGTGATCGACGCCATCGACTTCGCCCTCTCTCAGCCCGGTGTCGCCCCGGACCTCGTGTATGCCGTCGGGTACTCCGGTGGCGGGATGATGGCGCTGCTCGTCGCCGGGCTTCACCCGGACCGGGTCCGTGGCGTCTCGGCGTGGGGTCCTCCGTACGACCTGATCGCGTTCTACGAGGAGTCGGCATCGGGGGGCCGCGCCTACGCGGGCCACATCCGGACCGCGTGCGGCGGCAACCCGACCCGGGACGAGGCTGCCGAGCAGGAGTGCCTCCACCGCAGCCCCATGACCCACCTCGACGAGGCGCGGGAGGCGGGTGTGGCCGTGATGATCGGGCACGGGATCCGGGACCACATCATCGATCCGAATCAGTCGGCGCGGGCCTTCAACCAGCTCGCCGCCGAGGATGAGCGGTTCACCGATGAGCAGCTGGACCGGATCGGCCGCGGCAGTCTTCCCGAAGGCTTCAGCGGCGTGCTGGAGACGGAGACGTTCTTCGGCGAGGGTGACCCTGCACCGGTTTTCTCACGCCGGTCCGGTGACGTGCTCCTCGTCTACATGGACTCCGATCACGAGATGGTCTACGGGGCCGCCGCCCGCTGGATCGCCAGCCTGCTGCCCTAGTTACGGACGGCCAGATGGACGTGGTCCAGGTGGACCGTGTTGGTGAAGGACCGGGACGATCCCTTCCCGTCGAAGTCCCACGGCCCGCCGACCTGGACGACGTCGGGGTGGGCGAGCATCCAGATCATCGCCAGCATCGTGCCCGATCCCTCCTCGTGGTCGTCGATGACCAAGTTGTCGCCGATCCGGTGGATGTCGACGGCCCGGCCCACTGTGTGATGGCTCTGCCGGTCGGTCTCGAAGACGTTGTGCGGGTGCCCCGTGGCGAGGACGGTCACGCCGTACGGGGTGATGTCGGCGAGCTGTGACATCACCTCGAGCAGGCCCGGGGAGCCCAGGCCCGCCATGATGTCGAGCCGGGCGGAGTCCGGCATCTCGATCCGCGGGTCGTTGGCGACCGCGTGAGCGAGGGCGAGCTCTTCGAGGCTCTGGAACGCCCCTCCGGTCGAGGCGAGGTGGTCGAACTGCCACCCCCCGTCGCCCCGGACCAGTCGTACGTCGATCGTGCGGACCACCGACCGCTCGACGACGCCGCCCTTCCCGATCGTCTGCCGGGTCACCACCATCACCGATGCCCGGTCGTCGGTGAGCCCGCCGAGCTGGGGGTAGATGACCTCGCCGCGGGACCAGGAGCCCGGCCGGGTGAGGGCCTCGACCGAATCACCCAGCACCGTCTCCCGATCCCCGAGCACGAGCAGTCGCCGGGCATGGTCGGCGTCCTCGTCGTAGTTGGTGAGACGGTGGACGACCTCGACCGCGGCCTGTTTGGCGTCGCGCGCCACCTCGTTCGCCGCCACCTCGTACACGGGCTGGACCAGGGGAAGGTCGACCCGGGTGTCGGGAACCGGGATGGTCGTCGTGGTCGTCAGAGATGTGGAGGTCGTCGTGGCCACCGGTTCCGGCACGGTCGGGTCGGGCCCGATCGCCCCGGGAGCCGCCTGGCACGCGACCAGCGCCAACGAGCACACCAGCCCTGCTGCGAGGGAGGTGACATGGAAGCGAGGGCCGTCACCGGCCCCGGCGTCGGGGAACTGACGCATCGATGGAAAGGGTATGGAGGTATGACCGCTATCGGTCAGGGGTATGGACACCCATGAGAATGAGACGACGCGTCCTGGCCGTGCTGATCGGAGCAACGCTGGCGATTGGCATCGCCGCCTGCTCGGAGGGCGACGACACCCCCGGCACCAATCCTCCTGACACGACGGTCCCCTCCGGCGACACGAGCAGCACCGAGCCGATCGGCTCCTGAGACGGAGACGGGAGGGAAGCGGGCTCATGGCATTCGCACGTCATGTCGGTCACGACCCGTTGTGGGTCCGTGAGCTGGACCTGCTCCCCGAGCTGCGTCGGCTCGGCCGGGAGACGAGGAGACGCACCGGCGAGCTCCTCGACCGGGTGACCCCCGCAGTCGCCCAGGCGATCGCGGTGACGGAACGGGGCACGAGGAGGACATTGGGAAGGGTGAGGACGATGAACATCCCCGCACAGATCCTGGAGCGGATGCCGCGGCTGCCCGCCCGCCGGCCTGAGCCTCCGCGCCTCCCCGGGGGAGATGAGTCCCCCGCCGCGGCCGGTCCAGGGGTCGGGACCGCCGGCCCGGCAGCACACGGGGCGGTCGCCGAGCCCGTGACCCCGTCCCGAACTTCCGGAGCGGTGGTGTCCGGCCGCACCTGGGCCACCGGCCTGTCCGAGGGGGCCCTCAACTGGATGATCGCCATCGCCTGTCTGGCGCTGCTCATCGTCGGTCTGCGCGCCGTCGTCACCGTCATGGCGGAGGTCGTCCAGTTCATCCAGGAGACCGTCAACACCTTCTTCGAGCGGTTCGACTACCCGACGCCGCTCTGACCCTCAGGGGTCGAGCAGCACGAACCCCCGCCTGAGTGCGACGTCGCGGGCCAGGCCCTTGGGCACCACCATCCTCCAGGCGTGAAAGACGATCTCGGCCAGCTCGTCCTCGTCGATGGCTTCCAGTCGTACCCGTGCCCAGTGGTAGCGCATGTCCGCGGGCTCAGGCATGAGGAACTTGTGCGGCTCCGCCTTGACCAGCGCCTCCCGCTCGTCCTTCGGGAACCCGAAGCCCATCACCGTCTCGTCCCGGGACAGGGAGGCGAACACCAGCCTCCCCACGCGGAACTTGATCCGCCCTTGCCCCAGCGCCTCGTAGGCGCGGGGGAGGGACAGGGCCTCGCGCCGGACGTCATCGGTGGTGACGGCCATCGGAAGGCCGAGCCTACGCCGCGAGGAGGGCGGCCCGAGGGCCGCCCTCCTCTCTCCCTGTAGGTGGCAGACGGATCAGGGCTTGTCGACCCCGAAGAGCGGGACGCTCTCGGGGCAGAGCCGAACCTTCGGGTTGTAGTCCTCGAAGACCCCGGCCGGGTTGTCCTTCCACAGCCACACATGGAGCACCCAGAGGGGGAGCACCGAGTGCTGGTGGAGGTCCTGCCCGAACAGGCTCGGGGGCTCCTCGGAGGTCCAGGCGTCGATCGGCACGATGTACTCGTGGGCCACCAGGCCGACGATCTCGCCATCGGCGTCCAGTTCGTACACCAGGGCCTCGGGCTTGGTGACGTCGAGCTGGTCATCCACGAGGCTCTCGTGCAGGTAGTGGAGGCCCATGCCGCCCTTCTCCTCGCTGTGGAAGCAGCCGAGCGCCTCCATCGTGGACACGTATCCGGAGGCCTCGGCCACCGACACGTCCTGGAATCCAGCCGCGGTGAGGGTGGCGGCGACGACGTCCCCGGTCGGAGCCTCGCCGGCCCCATGGTCGTGGCCGGGAGCGGTCGTGGCCGGGGGAGCCGTGGTGGTGGTCGTGGTCCCGGCCCTGGAGGTGGTGGTCTGCTCGGCCGTCCCGGCGCAGGCCGCGAGGGCCAGGCCGACGGCCACCAGGAGCGCCAGCTTCTTCACGTCATCACCTCCCCACGTAGAAGTAGGGGACGAGCACCGAGACCTCGGAGATGCGGTCGACGGGGATCCCGTTGCGCTCCGCGGAGCGACGCACCGCCTCAGGGGAGGGCCCGTCGTAGACGCAGAAGGTCTTGGTGTGGTCGTCGGTGACGTAGGACTGCACCCAGAAGACCTGCTCCTCGGCGTTGTTCTCGACCACGCCGAGCATCGCCTTGCGTCCCTCCTCGGTTGAGGGGATCTCCAGGCCTCCGGGGAACGTCCGCTCCACCATGTATCGCAGCATCTCGACACCTCCTTGTCGCTCTCACCGCACCATGCGGTCCGCTGGCGAAGGTATGGAGCGGCCCGGTGCGTGTCGTCGGGGTCGACCCCTATATGGAGGTGTGATCACCCCTATTTGTCCGTGCCGGCGGTACGCGCCGGGGGAGATGCGGATCCTGCGGCCTCAGGACGAAAGGGCGCCGGTCGAGCGGAGTTCGTAGCCGATGCGGATCGCCTCGCTCCGGGTGGTGACCCCGAGCTTGGTGTAGACGGCGGAGATGTGGTGCTCCACCGTCTTCTTGGAGATGTAGAGCTGGTCGGAGATCTCGTCGTTGGAGCAGCCGTCGGCGATGAGCCGGAGCACCGCGAGCTGGCGGTCGGTGAGCCCGTACGGGTTGGCCA
>QGUS01000176.1 GCA_003242515.1 Actinomycetota bacterium | reverse complement strand
CTACTGGAGCGAGGTGGACCCTCTGCCCCGGAGGCTCAACCCGGCCGCCGTGCGGGGCACGGAGCTGCACCGGCGCATCGAGCTCCACCAGAAGGGCATGATCCCGCTCCCGATCGACGACACGCCGTCCTACGACGCCGTCGCCGAGGACGACTGGTCGCCCGGGGCGTACGACACCTACCTCCGCTCCCGTTTCGCCGACCGGCAGGCGGCCCTGGTGGAGCAGCCGTTCAACCTCGAGGTCGGGCGGACCGTGATCCGGGGCCGCATCGACGCCATCTACGTCGAGGGCGACCGTTGGGAGATCGTGGACTTCAAGAGCGGGCTGCCCTCGGACGACCCGAACCGGCTGGTGCAGCTCCAGGCCTATGCGGTGGCGGCGAACGACGTGGACTTCGGACTGCCCTCCCCGGCGGACCTCCGGGTGACCTTCGCCTACCTGGGCGGGGGCGGGCACGAGGAGACCCACGTGGCCGACCGGGGGTGGACCGAGCGGGCCCGGGACGCCGTGACCGGGCTCGTGTCGGGCATCGAGTCGGGAGCCTTCGAGGAGACGCCGGGGACCTGGTGCCGGCACTGCGACTTTGTCCGTTTCTGCCCCGCGGGACGGGAGTTTCTGGGAGGATGACCCCGTGACCATGCTGGCCGCCCCCGTCGTCGGCTACCTGATCGGCACCATCCCGACCGCGGAGTGGCTGGGGCGGCTCTGGAAGGTCGAGCTCCGCAAGGAAGGGTCCGGCAATCCCGGGACCGCCAATGCCCTCCGGGTGGGCGGGCTGGCGCTGGCGGTGTCCGTGCTGCTCGTCGAGATGACCAAGGGCGCCACGGCGGCGATGCTCGGCGACTTCATCGCCGGCGAGCGGGGCATCCTCCTGGCGGGCCTCGCCGCCATCCTCGGAAACGTCTACAACGTCTGGTACCGCTTCGGTGGCGGCAAGGGGCTCGGGATCACCGCCGGCGTGCTCCTCGTGGCGTGGCCGTGGGTGGTCCCGGCGGTCGTCGTCGTGATCGGCCTGGGGGCGTGGCTCACGAGGTCGTCCGGCCGGGGGACCATCGTCGCCGTCGCCTTCCTCGTGGCCGCGGCCCTCGCCTGGGAGCCGCTCGGCCTCCCCCGGGGCTGGGGCATCGACCCTGGCCTGCTCCCCATCCTCGCCGCCGGCGCCGGGCTCGTCATCCTGCCCAAGCACCTGGCCGACGCCCGCAAGGCCTCCTGACTCAGAACTCGAGGATCAGGGTCACCGGCCCGTCGTTGACCAGCTCGACGTCCATGTGCGCGCCGAAGGACCCCCGTTCGGTGTGGACGCCCCTCGACTCCAGCTCGCCGGCGAACAACTCGACGAGCGGCTCGGCCTCCGGGCCCGGGGCGGCGTCCGTGAACGACGGCCTCCGACCCCGGCTGGCGTCCCCGAGGAGCGTGAACTGGCTGACCACCAGCGCCGCCCCGCCGACGTCGGCGAGCGAGAGGTTCATCTTCCCCGCGGCGTCGGGGAACACCCGGAGCCCGGCGACCTTGTCGGCGGCGGCGCGCACCTGATCTGGCCCGTCACCCCGGGCGACGCCGACGAGCAACAGGAAGCCCCGATCGATCTGCCCGACGACCGAGCCGTCGACGGTCACCGATGCCCTGGAGACGCGCTGGAGGACGATTCGCATGGCTCCGATTACAGCACCGACCGTAGAGTGTTCCCGTGGCCCGTAAGGCCGTGGACACACATCTCCGCCCGCCGGACGGCAAGCAGGCCGTCTACCTGATCGACGCGTCCTCGGCCCTCGAGGAGCGCATCCTCCGCTCCTGGCTCGCCCGCGAGGTCGGGGCGTCCGCCCGGAGCATACGGATCACGCCCTCCCGCCGGCACCACAACGCGGCGAGCACCGACTACCTCACCCGCATCCTCGCCGACGACTCCGACCCGTACCTGATCCCGCTCCGGGTGGTCTGGATGGCGCCGGAGCGCAACGGGAGCCGCTCGGTGGACTGGACCGACATCTTCAAACCCGGCGACCCGCGCGACCCGAGGTGGCTGCGTGCCTGGTGGACCCTGATCTTCAAGCCTTCCCGGGTGGTCCGGGTGAGCGGGGCGGGCGCCAGCGTCTCCGAGCTGCGGCGGGCCTACGAGGAGTCCGAGGACATCGACGGACTCGTCCCGTTCGTCACCCGGCGCGCCTGGCGCGCCCTGGACGTCGAGGAGCGCGGCGTCCTGGGCAACCGGTACAAGGTGCCCCGGTTCGTGCCGGAGGCGATCCTGTCCCGCCGCAGCTTCCGGGAGTCGATCACCGAGGCGGCTCGCGCCCAGGGGCTCGACCCCGAGTCGGCGATGCGGCTGGCCGAGCGGAACCTGGACGAGATCGCCGCCACGCACAGCCCCTATGCCATCGACATCATCGCCAACCTCATCCACGCCCTCTACCGGCAGGGCTACGGCCGCATCCGCTACCACGCAGACGAGGTCCGCCGCATCTCGGACCTCAACCGGGAGCACCCGGTCGTGTTCCTCCCCTCCCACCGGTCCAACCTGGACCGCCTCACGCTCCAGTACCTACTGTGGGAGAACGACCTGCCCGCCAACCACACGGCCGGCGGCAACAACCTGGACTTCTTCCCGGTCGGGCCGCTGATGCGGCGGACCGGCGTGTTCTTCATCCGCCGTTCGTTCAAGGACGACGAGATCTACAAACGGGTCCTCCGGGCGTACATCGACTTCCTCATTGAGAAGCGGTTCAACCTGGAGTGGTACATGGAGGGTGGCCGCTCCCGGTCGGGCCGCCTCGCCCCGCCCCGCTTCGGCCTCCTCTCCTACGTCAACGACGCCCTCCGCCGCGGCAAGGCCGACGACGTGATCCTCGTCCCGGTCTCGATCACCTACGACCAGATTCAGGACGTCCCCGACTACACCCGGGAAGCGCAGGGCCGGGCCAAGGAGAAGGAGTCGGTCCGCTGGCTGGTGAAGGCGGTCCGTTCGCTGCGCAAGCGATACGGGGACATCCACGTCCGCTTCGGCGAGCACATCTCACTCCGCTCGATGACCGCCGCCGCGGAGGCCGAGGAGGACTCGATCGTCCTGCAGAAGGTGGCGTTCGAGGCGATGCGCCGGGTCGGCCTGGCCACGCCGATCACACCGCTGGCCGTCGTCTCCATCGCCCTGCTCGCTGAGCGGGGCACGGCCCGGGACGCCGGGCACCTCGCCGGGTCATGTAGCCGCCTGCTCCGCTTCATCCACGACCGCAAGCTGGAGATGACCGACGACCTGAACCTCGCCGACCCCGCCGTGGTCACCGGCCTGCTCGAGTGGCTCGTGGAGACCGGGAATGCGTCGGCGCACGAGGCCGGCGGGCGCCGGGTCTACTGGCTCGACGACACCCAGATGATCCAGGTCTCCTACTACCGGAACGTGGTGCTCCACTTCTTCGTGCCCCGGGCCATGGCGGAGATCGCCCTCGCGTCGGGGGCCTCCGATCCCGACGACCTCATCGAGCGGATGCTGGAGCTGAGGGACCTGCTCAAGTTCGAGTTCTACTTCGCGGAGCGGGACCAGTTCGCGTCCGAGGTCGACGTCGACCTTGCCATCGACTGCCCGGACTGGAAGCGGGTCCTCACCGAGCAGGGCCCGCAGGCCGTCCTCGACTCCCTCGGGATGCGCCTCTCCCCCTGGGCGCTGCTGCCGATCCTCGACGCCTACCAGGTCGTGGGCGACGAGCTGGAGACCTGGAAAAAGGCGTTCGACGAGAAGAAGTTCCTCTCGGCCTGCCTGGCACGGGCCCGCATGTACCGATTGGAGGGCCGGGTCATCCACGGCGAGAGCGTGAGCCAGGTGGCTTTCAGGACGGCGCTGCAGTTGGCGCGGAACCGGGGCCTGCTCGACGATCCGTCGGGCCGGGCGGCGTTCGCCGCCGAGATGCGGGAGGCCCGCCGGGCCGCCAGCGGCGGCTGATCAGCCCTGGCCGATGCCGAGACGCTCCTTGGCCTCGGCGACCATCTCGGCGGAGGTCTTGATCCCCGCGGGCTGATGGCGGGCGGTGCGGGTCATCCCGGTGGTGCGCCCCACCGATCCGCCCATGGTGGTGGTCCCGGTGCGACGGGCGGTCGTGGTGCCGGTGCGCCGGGCCGTGCCCGTGCCGATGCGCCGGGAGGTCGAGATCCCGGCCCTGGCGACGGAGGTCTGCCCGGTCGGTGAAGGCTGGATCGTGGTGCGGGCCGCGGCGGTGCGGCCGACGGTGATGGCCGGGTAGGCGAACTCGGACGCCTCGTCCACGGGTCGCCTCTGGCGCTCCTCCCTCGCCGGTCGGGGCGGCGGCTCGGGACGGGGCACTTGCGCGACCGGCTACGGCACGGTCCGGGCGGGCTGCGGCGCCGCGGTGGCGGGCCTGGACGCGGTGCGGGCC
>QGUS01000002.1 GCA_003242515.1 Actinomycetota bacterium | reverse complement strand
TCTTCGTGCCCCCCTCGATGGCGCCGGGCAAGGTGGTGCGGGCGATCACCGTGTTCACCATCTTCACCTCGGCCTACATCGCCGAGATCGTTCGGGGCGGCCTCCAGTCGGTGCCCAAGGGCCAGGAGGAGGCGGCCCGGGCCCTGGGTCTGTCGCCGTTGGCGGTGATGAGCCGGATCATCCTGCCGCAGGCCCTCCGCAACGTGATCCCGGCCCAGATCGGACAGTTCATCTCGCTGTTCAAGGACACGGTCCTGGCCGGTCTGGCCATGTCCATCTTCGACATGTCTGAGGTGGCCGACGCCATCACCGCCCAGCCCCGGTTCCAGGGGCAGGGCCTGATCGTCGAGACGCTGACCTTCACCGCCTTCCTGTTCTGGGTGGGCGCTTACACGATGTCCCGTGAGAGCCAGAGGCTCGAGAAGAAGTTGGGAGTGGGGACGAGATGACAGGAACCGACAACCAGGTCTTCGCCGACGCCACGGTGGTCGACGACCCCGTGATCGAGCTGGAGGGTGTCAACAAGTACTTCGGCGACTTCCACGCGCTGAAGGACATCGACCTCAAGGTCGGCCGCCAGGAGGTCGTCGTCGTCATCGGGCCGTCCGGCTCCGGCAAGTCGACGATGATCCGCTGCATCAACGGGCTGGAGCGCCACGACTCCGGCCGGATCACCGTCGACGGGGTGGAGCTCTCCGACGACCTGCGGGCCATCCAGGGGATCCGCCGGGAGACGGGGATGGTGTTCCAGCAGTTCAACCTGTTCCCGCACCTGTCGGTCATCGACAACATCACCCTGGCGCCCCGTCTGGTGCGCGGCATGCCCAAGGCCCAGGCCGAGCAGGAGGCGATGGAGCTGCTGGCGCGGGTCCGCATCCCGGAGCAGGCGCGGAAGTATCCCGGCCAGCTCTCCGGCGGTCAGCAGCAGCGGGTCGCCATCGCCCGGGCCCTGGCGATGCGGCCGAAGGTGATGCTCTTCGACGAGCCCACCTCGGCGCTCGACCCGGAGATGATCAACGAGGTGCTCGACGTGATGAAGGACCTCGCCCGGGGCGGCATGACCATGATCGTGGTAACCCACGAGATGGGTTTCGCCCGGGAGGTGGCCGACCGGGTGGTGTTCATGGCCGACGGCCAGATCGTCGAGGTCGGCACGCCGGAGCACTTCTTCACCAACCCGCAGGAAGAGCGCACCAAGCTGTTCCTGTCGCAGATCCTCTAGTCCCCCATCGATCGGGGAATGGGGCGGTCCCCCGGAGGCAGGGCTCGAACGCCCATGCCGAGGTACCCGGAGCCAAGTACCCGGTACCGGCCGCAGGCCTTCTAGCCTGACGGGAGTCCGTGTCCCGCAGGTTCTTCTTCGCGCTGGTCGTCCTCGTCGCCGGTGGTCTCCTCGGCACGGGGTCCTTCGTCGTCTGGTCCCGTGCCGCCGGCCCGACCCCCACGACCACGCCGGCGGCCGTCGAGACCACCACGACCAGCAGCAGCACCACCTCGACCAGCAGCACCACCACGACCACGCTCCCGGCGACCACCACCACGACCCTCCCGCCCAAGGGCACGCTGGTGATCCACGGCACCGGTGATGTCGCCGTCGACCCCTGGTACATCCCCGCGTTCCGCCGGGAGGGCTGGGACCACGCCTGGGCCGGGCTCCACGGCATCTTCCTCGACGACGACCTCACCGTGATCAACCTCGAGTGCACCCCGTCGGATCTGGGGGAGCCCCTGCAGAAGGCCTTCACCTTCCGGTGCCCGACCGAGGCCCTGCCGTCGATCCGGGCCAACGGGATCGAGGTCGCCAACCTGGCCAACAACCACGCAGGCGACTTCGGCAAGGAGGCTCTCGTCGACGGTCTGGACCAGCTGCGGGCGGTCGGCATCGCCCCCGTGGGCGTGGGCCGGAACCGTGACGAGGCCGGGCAGCCCGCCTTCTTCGAGATCGACGGCTGGAAGATCGCCGTGGTCGGCTTCGGGGGAGTGGTCCCCAGCGCCGACTGGATCGCCGGTGACGACCGCCCCGGGATGAGGCACGGCAAGGACATCGAGGGCATGGTCGAGGTGATCCGGGCGGCCAAGGAGGCCGGGGCCGACCTCGTCATCGTCAGCATCCACTGGGGCCGCGAGCTGGACACCCAGCCCCGGGCCGACGACATCGCCAACGCCAGGGCGATGATCGAGGCCGGAGCCAACATCATCTTCGGGCACCACCAGCACCGCCTCAATCCGATGGAGAGGGTCGACGGCGCCGCCGTGTTCTGGGGCCTGGGCAACTTCGTCTGGCCGCACAACTCGGTCCCCAGCGCCACCACCGCCGTCGCCCGGGTCGTCGTCCACCCGGACGGGACGCTGGAGCCGTGCATGATCCCCGCCTACATCCGCACCCACGGCAAGCCCGAGATCACCGAGGAGCCCACCTGCGGGCCGCCGCTCCCGGGCGCCGGGGGAGCAGAAGAGGGGGAGTGACCGGATGGACCGCTACGCACCGGCAATCGTGGTGGTCCTGCTCGGGACGCTGCTCGGGGTGGGGGCGTTCCTGGTCCTCCGGCCCGGCAGGGACGACTCCCCGCCCGTAGCCGCCCCGACGACGACCACGACCACCTCCGGCCGCTCCTCCACCTCCACTCCGGACGGAGGCTCGTCGACCACGACCGTCCCCGGGCCGGTCACCACCACCCTCCCGGAGCGCCCGAGGGACGTGGTGCCGTCCTGGACGGTGGGCCGCCCGTGGGGCTCCGTCCCCGGCGTGACCATGTTCCGGGGCAACCCGACCCGCACCTTCCACGGCGTCGGCCCCGTCCCGACGCAGGCGCCGGCCGTGGCGTGGACCTACCCGGGTTCCGCCATGTGCGGAGCCTCCAGCGTCGGAGGCGAGACCACCACCTGGTGCGGTCTCGGCTGGACCGGCCAGCCCGTCGTCTACGAGCGGGAGGACGGGATCACTGAGGTCATCTTCGGCGCCTACGACAAGGCGGTGCACTTCGTCGACGCCGCCACGGGAACCGACCTCCGGCCCAAGTTCCAGACGGGGGACATCATCAAGGGGAGTGTCACCCTCGACCCCGACGGCTACCCGCTCATCTACTTCGGCTCCCGGGACAACAAGCTCCGCATCGTCGCCCTCGACCGGGAAGTGCCCACGGAGCTGTGGTCGCTCGACGCCAACGAGGTCAACGGCGTCTGGAACAACGACTGGGACGGCAACCCCGTGGTCGTCGACGACATCCTCTACGAGGGTGGCGAGAACGGGTGGTTCTTCGCGTACGCGCTCAACCGCTCGTACGGCCCGGACGGGAAGGTCACCGTCGAACCGGAGCGTCTGGTGGCCATGCCCGGGTACGACGACACCCTGCTCCAGCGGTCGGGCCGCAACGTCTCCATCGAGTCGTCGGTGGCCGTCTACGAGCAGCGGGTCTACTTCGCAAACTCGGGCGGCCGGGTCGTCGGCCTCGACGTCTCCGACATCCGCAACGGCAACGCCCCCATCGTCTTCGACTTCTGGGCCGGCGGCGACATCGACGCCACGCCTGTCGTCGACGAGGACGGGTTCCTCTACATCTCCGTCGAGTACGAGCCGTCGCTGGGCCGCTCCCGGAACCTGGCCCGGAGCCGGGAGGTGGGCCAGCTGCTCAAGCTCGACCCGTACTCCGACGGCGACCCGCTGGTGTGGGGGATCGATCTCACCGTGTCCGACTCGGACGCGGGCATCTGGGCGACGCCCGCCCTGTACCGGGGCCACCTGTACGTGCCCACCCACCACGGCGAGCTGCTGGCGGTGGACACCGCGACCGGGAAGATCGTCTGGGAGGACAGGGTCGCATGGCACACCTGGACTTCGCCCCTGGTCGTCGACGGCACCCTGATCCAGGCGACCTGCGGCGGGGAGATCCGCGCCTACGCGCTCGACGACCCCGCCCGCCCGTCCCTGCTGTGGACCACCAGCTGGGCGGACTCGTGCCTGGAGGCGACGCCGGTGCTGTGGAAGGGGTCGATCTACATCGGCTCCCGCGACGGCTTCTTCCGCGCCCTCCGCTGAGGTCGCCCTTACGATGAGAGGCGCCCCCATGCGACGCTCCCTCATCCTCACCGTGCTCTCCGTGGCCGTCGCCGCCTGCTCCGGCGGAGCCGGGCCCGCGACCACGACTGCCGAGGTGACGATCACCACCAGCACCACCACGACCGTTTCGAGCGTCGCCACCACCACGACCGTCCCGGTGCCGCAGCTCCGGCCGTGCCCGCCGGCTCCATACCGGCTCGACTACCTGCCGGAGGGGATCGGCGCCGACCTGGCGGTGCTGTCTGTGGTCGAGCCCGACGTCTGGACCTCGAGGGGCGGCACCTTCACCACCTTCTTCGGGAGGGAGGACGGCACGATCGCCATTGCCCTGGTCCGGGGCACGCTGCCCGCGGTGGACTGGCCCGGGGAGAAGGGAGTGGTCGAGGTCGACGGCACCAGGGCCGCCGTCGGTCCCCATCCGGACGGCACCTGGGTGATGGGCTGGTACAACGAGCCGGCCGAACGCTGCGACCTCTACACGATGGTCTTCTACGCGCCCTGGGACCCGGCCGAGATCGAGAAGGTCATCCAGGGGATGGTGCGGATACCGGGTTGATGCCGCCGCTCCCTCCCTGAACGGCCGCCTCCCGCTCCGCCGGCCGCTCCGCGGGGGAGAGGCCGAGGCGCCCGGCACCGGGTACGCCGGGGACCGGAGCTACTTCTCCTCCACCATGCGGAGGAAGCGGCGGGCCCGCTCGGTCTTCGGGTTGACCAGGACCTCGTTCGGCGGCCCCTCCTCGACGATGACGCCGCCGTCCATGAACACGACCCGGTCGGCGACGTCACGGGCGAAGCCCATCTCGTGGGTGACCACCATCATCGTCATGCCGTCCCGGGCCAGGGAACGCATCACATCGAGCACCTCGCCGACCAGCTCCGGGTCGAGTGCGGAGGTGGGCTCGTCGAAGAGCATCATCTCCGGGCCCATGCACAGCGACCGGGCGATGGCGACACGCTGTTGCTGGCCACCGGAGCAGCGGGCCGGGTACTCGTGGGCCTTGTTGGCCACGCCCACCCGCTCCAGCATCTCCATGGCGATCGTCTCCGCCTCCTGCCGCGGCCGCTTCAGGACCTTCTCCTGGGCGATGGTGAGGTTGCGGAGGACGGTGAGGTGGGGGAAGAGGTTGAACTGCTGGAACACCATCCCGATCCGGGTGCGCATCTGGTCCAGGTCCACCTTGGGGTCGGTGATGTCGATGCCGTCGATGAGCACCTGGCCCGAGGTGGGCAGCTCCAGCAGGTTGACGCACCGGAGCAGTGTGGACTTGCCGGACCCGGACGGGCCAACGACGCACACCACCTCGCCTCGCTCGATGGACATGCTCACGCCCTTGAGCACCTCGAGCTCGCCGAAGTACTTGTGCAGGTCGACGATCTGGATCGCAGGCGTGCTCATCGTCCCTTCCCCAGCCGTTCCTCGAGCCTCCGTACCAGGTAGGTGAGGGGCAGCGTGATCAGCAGGTACACGATGGCGATCACGGTGAGCGGGGTGGCGTTGCGGCGGTCGGACATGAAGTCTCGGGCGAACTTCACCAGCTCCCGGGTAGCCGGGGTGGAGCCCACCACGTAGATGAGCGAGGTGTCCTTGATGAGGAGGACGAACTCGTTGGTCAGCGGCGGGATCATGATCCGGAAGGCCTGGGGGATGATGATGCTGGCCATCGTCTGCCCCCGGGACATCCCCAGGGAGCGGGCCGCCTCCATCTGCCCCCGGGGAACGGCCTCGATGCCGCCACGGATCGTCTCCGCCATGTAGGCGCCCGCGACGATGGAGAGACCCGTGATGGCGGCCCCGACCTGCCCTCCGGGGATCCTCACGCCGGGGAAGGCGATCGGGATGCCGAAGGCGAGGAGGATCAGGGTGACCAGGGCGGGCAGGCCCCGGAACAGCTCCACATAGGCGAGTGCGAAGGCCCGGGCCGGCGGGAAGTTCGAGAGCCGCATCAGCGCCATGCACAGTGCGATGACGAACCCGAAGCAGAACGAGGCGACGGTGTAGACGAGGGTGTTCTTGGCCGCAACCGTGAGCAGCTGCGGCAGCATCCGCCGCGCCTCGTCGACGTTGAAGAAGTTGGACCCGATGCGCTCCCAGTCGGCGAATGCGACCACCAGGGCGACGATGACGATCGTGACCACCCAGGCGATGACGGTGCCACGCGTCAGGGAGCCGACCCGCCTCTCGTTCAGTGCCATGACAGAGGGGCGACCCTAGCGGGTCGCCCCTCCACCTTGCATATCGGAAACGGGTGGTTCAGTTACCGAACCACTCGTTGTAGATCCGGTCGTAGGTCCCGTTGTCCCGCAGCTTCTTCAGCGAGGCGTTGAGCGCCGCGAGCAGGTTCGGGGCGCCGTCCTTCTTCACGGCGAGGCCGTAGACCTCGTCGGTGGGGTAGGTGGCGACGACCTCGAAGCCCTCGTGGCTGTTCACGAAGTCCTGGGTCACGACCAGGTCGGTCATGAAGCCGTCGACCTGCCCGGCCTCCATGGCGAGCAGCGGACCGTCGGCATCCTGGAACTCGACGATCTCGATGCCCTCGGGGCCGTTGTCGCGGGCGTAGAAGTGGCCGGTGGTGCCGGTCTGGACGGCGAGCTTCTTGCCGGCCATGTCGGCGAGGTCGCTGATGCCCGAGCCCTCCTTGACCAGCAGCGACTGCTCCGCCTCGAAGTACGGATCGGAGAAGTCGACGTTCTCCTTGCGCTCGTCGGTGATGGTGATCGAGGAGGCGGCGACGTCGCAGTCGGTCTCGAAGGCGAGACCGCCGGTGATCGCCTCCCAGCCGGGCTCTGCGACCTCCATGGTGAGGCCGAGGTCCTCGGCGATGGCGCGCATCAGCTCGATGTCGAAGCCCGTGTAGTCGCCGTCCTGGACGAACTCCATCGGCGGGTAGGGGACATCGGTGCACACCACCAGCGTGCCCGGCTTCTTGAGCTCCAGGTCGCCGCTGGAGCCGGTCGTCGTGGTGGACCCGCTGCCCGAGTCGCTGCCACACGCAGCGAGCACCATGGCGAGGGCCGCCACGAGGGCGAACAGCCTTGTCTTCTTGGTGATAGACACTTGTTTCCTCCGTAGTCAGGTCGACGCGAAGGCCGACCGTCGTAGGGTAAACGCACCGGCGCGATGAAGGGGATGCGGCGAGCCACATCCCCTTCGGGTCGCCCGGCTCTCAGGGCACGGTCAGGCCGTGGCGCCGCCCTCCTGCTGCGCCTTGAACAGCTCGCCGACGGCGGCCACCGACCCGAGGACGCCGGAGGTGTCCAGCGGCAGGAAGATCTTCGTGGCCTGGCCGTTGGCGATCCCCTGCAGCGCCTCCAGGTAGCGGATGGCGATGAGGTCGGGGGTCGGGTTCCCGGCGTGGATGGCCGAGAACACCTTCTCGATCGCCTGCGCCTCGCCTTCGGCCACCGTGAGCAGCTGGTACCGCTCGGCGTCGGCGACCCGGCGGATGGCCTCGGCCTGACCCTCGGCCTCGAGGATCTGGCTCTCCTTGACGCCCTCGGCGGTGAGGATTGCGGCCCGCTTGCGGCCCTCGGCCTCGGTGACGGCGGCACGCCGGTCACGCTCCGCCTTCATCTGGCGGTGCATGGCGTCGGTGACGTCCTGCGGCGGCTCGATCCGCTGGATCTCGACCCGGACCACCCGGACGCCCCACTTGTCGGTGGCGTCGTCGAGGATCGTCCGCAGCTTGGCGTTGATCACCTCGCGGGAGGTGAGCGCCGAGTCGAGGTCGAGGTCGCCGACCACGTTTCGCAGGTTGGTCTGGGCCAGCTTGGTGACCGCCAGGATGAAGTTGGCGACGTTGTACTGCAGCTTCACCGGGTCGGTCGGCTCGAAGTAGATCACGGCGTCGACGGTCACCACCACGTTGTCCTTGGTGATGACGTCCTGCGGGGGCACGTCCACGACCTGCTCCCGCATGTCGACCTTGATGATCCGCTTGACGAACGGCATGACCCAGCGGAGGCCGGCGTCCACCGTCTTCTCGTAGCGGCCCAGGAACTCGATGAGGCCCTTCTGGTATGGCCGTACGATCTTGAACCCCGACGCGGCGATGACGATCAGTGCGACCGCCAGAACCGCGAACAGGGCGATGATCTCGTTGCCCATTGTCTTCCTTTCCCTCCTGCTCTCAGTCTTCGATCGGCTCGACGACGAGCTTGGTTCCGTCCACGTTCACCACGAGGATCCTCGTGCCCTTCTCGATGCGCCCGGCCGAGGTGGCCCGCCACTCCTCGCTCAGCACCCGGACCAGGCCCGCTCCGCTCACGGGCTCGATTGCATCGAGGACCACGCCCTCGACGCCGATCCACCGGTTGGCCCCGATGGCCGGCTGCGCCTCACGGTCCTGCCGGTCCACATACCGGCGGAGGTAGGCGAAGGCGAACGCCGTGACTCCGAAGAACACCAGCCACTGGGCGATGAGGTGCACGTCGAGCCAGGCGAGGACTGCGGCCGCCGCCGCACCCGCCGCGAACGGCAGCAGGAAGAAGCCGGCGGTGAACATCTCCCCGATGCCCATGACGACGGCGAAGATCGTCCATACCCAGCGCCACAGTTCGTTGTCCACGCTCTGACCTCCTTTGCCGGCCACTCCCGCGGCGGCCAGCATGGCCACCACGGCGAATCCATACAGGACGGTCTCCCGTCGCTGCTCACGCCTTCTCTTCACCCGACCGCTCTGCACGTCGTCCCACGAGGGCACCCTACGCCCCAGCCGGGCCTCCGCCCATTGCTCGGCGAGCCCGGCGAGGTCGGACACGACCAGATCGGTCTTCCCGCCTCGCTTGGCCACCTCCTCGAGGTGGCTCTCCAGCTCTGCCCGCATCTCGTCGATGTCGGTGCGGGGGACACCCGCTTCGTGCCAGTAGGCGGCCAGTGCGGCGACGATGGAGCGGTCAATCGGCATCGTCGCCTCCGATCACCAGGTCGACCGCGGTCCGGAACGACTTCCACACCCCGACCCACTCCTCCAGGCTCTTCCGCCCCTTATCGGTGATCCGGTAGTACTTGCGGGCGGGGCCCTCGGAGCTCTGCACCAGGTACCCCTCGATGAGGCCCGATCGCTGGAGGCGGGAGAGGATGGGGTAGATCGACCCCTCGCTGGCGAGACCCAGTCCTCGCTCGGTGAGCTTGCTCGCCATCTCGTACCCGTAGGACGGCTCCTCCCGGATCACCGCCATCAGGCACATGTCGAGGACACCGTGGAGGAGCTGCGAGCTCCGGTCCTGTCGGGTGCCCCCAGATACCATGCTCCGCATGATACTCGGCGCCGCAAGATTTTCAAGGGGTTTCGACTGGGGCCCAACCTTTATATAATCAGACTCAAGTTTGTTTGAGTTGAACCTGTGAACCTCTGACGATGAACCCCGAGAAGCTGACCGCCAAGACCCGCGAGGCGCTGCTCGAGGCGACGCGGCTCGCCGAGCAGGCCCATCACGCCGAGGTCCTGCCCGAGCACCTGGCCGTGGCCATGCTGGGGCAGACCGACGGCATCGTCCATCCGCTCCTCGACGCCCTCGGCGTCGACTCCCTCACCCTCCGTCGCTCGCTCGAGAGCCGCCTCGACACCCAGCCCAAGGTGTACGGCGCCGCCCAGGTGACCACCGGTCCGGCGCTGAGCCGGGTGCTGCGCGCCGCCGACACCCACCGGGGTCGGCTCGGCGACGACTACATGTCCATCGAGCACCTGGTCCTGGCTCTCTGCGAGGACCCGGGCCCGGTGGGGGAGCTGTTCCGTTCCCGGGGCATGACGGTCGACGCGGTCCTCGACGCGTTGAAGCGGGTTCGGGGCAGCCGGCGGGTGACCACCGACAACCCGGAGGCCACCCTCAACGCCCTGGAGCAGTACGGGCGCGACCTCACCGCCATCGCCCGCCAGGGCAAGCTCGACCCGGTGATCGGGCGTGACGACGAGATCCGCCGGGTCATCCAGGTGCTCTCTCGCCGCACCAAGAACAACCCCGTCCTCATCGGCGAGCCCGGCGTGGGCAAGACCGCCATCGTCGAGGGCCTGGCCCGCCGCATCGCCGCCGGTGACGTCCCCGAGGGCCTGAAGGACAAGCGGATCATCGCCCTCGACCTGGGCGCGATGCTTGCCGGCGCCAAGTACCGCGGCGAGTTCGAAGAGCGGCTCAAGGCGGTGCTCGAGGAGATCCGCGACTCCGAGGGCCAGATCATCACCTTCCTCGACGAGCTGCACACCCTGGTCGGCGCCGGTGCCGCCGAGGGCGCAATGGACGCCTCCAACATGATCAAGCCCATGCTCGCCCGAGGCGAGCTGAGGATGATCGGGGCCACGACCCTCGACGAGTACCGCAAGCACATCGAGAAGGACGCCGCCCTGGAGCGGCGGTTCCAGCCCGTGCTCGTGGAGCCGCCTACGGTGGAGGACACCATCGGCATCCTGCGCGGACTCAAGGAGCGCTACGAGGTCCACCACGGCGTGCGGATCACCGACTCGGCGCTGGTCGCCGCCGCCGTGCTCTCCGACCGCTACATCACTTCCCGCTTCCTCCCCGACAAGGCGATCGACCTCGTCGACGAGGCCGCGTCGCGGCTCCGCATCGAGATCGACTCCATGCCCGAGGAGCTCGACGAGCTGACCCGCCGCCGCACCCAGCTGGAGATCGAGCGGGAGGCCCTCCGCAAGGAGACCGACGTCGCCTCGCAGGAGCGCCTCGCCTCCCTGGAGCAGGACCTCGCCGATCTCTCCGAGGAGATCGACGCCCTCTCCGCCCGGTGGAACCGGGAGAAGGAGGCCATCGCCGAGATCCGGCGCATCAAGGCCGAAATGGAGGAGGCCCGCGCCGCCGCCGAGATCGCCGAGCGCGACGGCGACCTGGCCAGGGCGGCCGAGCTCCGCTACGGCACCCTCATCGAGCTGGGCAAGCAGCTCAAGGAGAAGGAGGCCGACCTCGCCCGGATCCACGAGCAGGGCAGCCTCCTCTCCGAGGAGGTGACCGAGCAGGACGTGGCCGAGGTGGTCGCCCGCTGGACGGGGATCCCCGTGAGCAGGCTCATGGCGGGGGAGACCGAGAAGCTGATCCACCTGGAGGACCACCTCCACGAGCGGGTCGTCGGCCAGGACGTCGCCGTCGACTCCGTGGCCAACGCCGTCCGTCGCAGCCGCACGGGGCTGTCGGACCCGAACCGGCCGGTGGGCTCGTTCCTCTTCCTCGGCCCCACCGGTGTCGGCAAGACCGAGCTGGCCCGGGCTCTGGCGGAGTTCCTCTTCGACGACGAGCGAGCGATGGTCCGCATCGACATGTCGGAGTACATGGAGAAGCACTCGGTGAGCCGGCTCATCGGCGCCCCTCCCGGCTACGTCGGGTACGACGAGGGCGGGCAGCTCACCGAGGCGGTGCGCCGTCGCCCCTACTCGGTGATCCTCCTCGACGAGGTGGAGAAGGCCCACCCCGACGTGTTCAACGTCCTGCTGCAGCTGCTCGACGACGGGCGGCTCACCGACGGGCAGGGGAGGACCGTGGACTTCTCCAATGCCGTGGTGATCATGACCTCCAACCTGGGCTCGGAGCTGATCCAGCCGGACCTGCCCTACGAGACCGTGGTCGACCGGGTGATGGGCGTGGTGCGGCAGCACTTCCGCCCCGAGTTCCTCAACCGGATCGACGAGATCGTCGTCTTCGAGCGGCTCACCAGGGAGCACCTGCGGCGGATCGTGGACATCCAGCTCCGCTCCGTCCAGGCCCGTCTCGAGGACCGGCGCATCACCCTCGAGCTCGACGACGCCGCCCGCGACTGGCTGGCCGAGAAGGGCTACGACCCGGCGTTCGGCGCCCGTCCCCTGAAGCGGCTCATCCAGAGGGAGCTGGTCGACCGGATCGCCACGGCCCTCCTCGAGGGCCGGTACTCCGAGGGCGACAGGGTCGAGGTCGGCACCGACGGCGAGACGCTGATCCTCGGCTGAGGATCACGGGCCGCGGCGTCGGGACCTTGTGCCCTGCCGCCGGGGCAGGCCTCTTCGTAGGTTGGGGTCATGAGCCAGGCAGCCCACGCGGCCCCCAGCCCATATCTGGCGATCGCCCTGGTCGTGGTCGCCGGGGTGGCGTCGGGCTTGCTGACGCCCCGCGGCCCGATCACGGCCACGCAGGCGTTCGTCAGCCTCATCGGCCTCCTCGCCGCCGGGGTGGCCGTGGGGACCATCTGGCCCTCCCGCTGGGTCCTGCTCGCCGCGCCCGTGCTCTACGCGGTCGTGGTCGAGGTCTCCCGGGCGGGCCTGGACGGGGCCAGCATCGACCGTCCGTCGTTCGGGTCGACCCTGGAGGTCGTCGCGTTCATCGTCGGTAGGGTGCTCCCCGGGATCGTCACCCTGCTGCCCCTCGTGGCGGGAGCTGCGGTCGGCATCCACGCCGCCTCCCGACTCGGCCGACCCGACGCGGTCGGGCTCGGACCGCTCGGCTGGAGCCTTACGACGGCGGCCCTCGTCTTCCTCGGCCTGGTGGCGGTGATGGTCGCCCGGCCGGCGAGCACCGCCCCGATCGTGGGGGACGGTGCCCCCGAGCGGTCCGTCGCCGAGCTGGTGGAGATCGACGTGAACGGCTCCCGTCAGTCGCTGATGGTCCGGGGGCGTGACACGACCAACCCGGTCCTGCTCTACCTCCACGGAGGACCGGGAGGCACCGACCTCGGGGCCATCCGCCGGGACGTGGGGCTGGAGCAGGACTTCGTTGTCGTGGCCTGGGACCAGCGGGGGAGCGGCCGGTCCTATCCCTCCATCGACCCCACCTCGCAGATCACCGTGGACCAGATGGTGTCCGACACCGTGGCGGTGACGGAGTACCTGATAGACCGGTTCGGAGTCGACGGCGTCTACCTGGTGGGCCAGTCGTGGGGGAGCGGCCTCGGCGCCCTCGCCGCCAAGGCCCGGCCGGACCTGTATCACGCCTTCGTCGGGGTGGGGCAGATGGTGTCGTGGGACGACACCGACCGGATGTTCTGGGAGGACACCCTGGCGTGGGCGGAGCGGACGGGCAACACCGGGCTCGCCGAACGGCTCCGTTCCGACGGCCCGCCGCCGTACGACGACATCCGGAAGTACGGGCCGATCACCTCGGCCGAGCACGACTGGAACCCCTATCCCGGCTTCGACCCGAACAACGAGATGCCGGCGATCCTCTTCGTGCCGGAGTACTCCGTCATCGAGCGGGTCAACGCCTTCCGGGGCTTCTTCGACGTGGCGACGGTCCTTTACCCGCAGCTCGCGGGCCTCGACTTCCGGCTCCACATCCCGGTCCTGCAGGTGCCCTATTACATGGTCCTCGGCGAGCACGAGGCGCGGGGCCGGGTGGTCCCGGCGGAGGAGTGGCTCGTCATGCTGGAGGCCCCCTACAAGGAGAAGGTGGTCTTCTCCGGCGCCGGGCACCGTGCCAACTTCGACCGTCCCGCCGAGTTCGCCGGGCTGATGCGCACCGTCGCGGGGAGGCATTCGGGGAGCTGAGGGCCGATAGATTGGCGGCGTGGACGAGCCGCAGACCCCCGCTCCCGGCCAGTCGAAGCTGTTCGTCGGCGTCGCCGCGGCGGCCGTCGCCGTCGTCACCGTGGTGATCTACTTCGTCACGCAGGGCCTCTCCTGGGACCCCGGCAGCGCCGGCCAGGTGCTGGGGCTGGGCGTCACCTTCGCCGCCCCCCTCCTGGCGGTGGTCGTGACTCGGCTCGACCCGGGCGTCCGCCTGGTGATGGGCGTCTCGATGCTGATCGGCGGGCTGGTCCTGTCGCTCGGCAGCGATTGGCCGGTCATGTTCCTCGGCGTGCCCGGCTTCCTGCTCCTCCTCGGGTTCCGGCACGAGGACCTGCCACGCCTCCGGGTCGTCGCCTACTGGACGATGATCGTCGTGGCCCTGATGGGGGCGTCATACTACGCCGCGGTCGAGCTCTGGCCGGTCGCCGTCGTCGGGGCGCTCATCTTCTCCGCGGTCGTCGTCCTGTCGGGGATGCGGGTCGCGTCAGGCTCCGCCCGCGCGTAGCGGCGGCTTCGGGTCCGGATGATCCAGCCACGCCCGGAGGGTCTCACGCACCCGGGGCCAGTCGTCGTCGGTCATGGCGAACCAGGCGGTGTCCCGGTTCCGCCCCTTGACGATGAGGTGCTTGCGGAAGATCCCCTCGAAGGCGAATCCCAGGCGGAGGGCGGCGTGGCGTGACGCTGCGTTGAGGGCATCGCACTTCCACTCCACCCGCCGGCAGCGGTAGCGGCCGAAGGCCTCCTCGAGCATCAGATGGGCGGTCTCGGTGTTGACCCCGGTGCGCTCGACCTGCGGGGCGAACCAGATGGCGCCACGTTCCACGGTCGTGTTGCCCGTGTCCCGTCGCATCAGGGCGGCCATGCCGACGGCGCGGTCGTCGTCGACCGTGGAGACGGTGTGCCACATGGGGTCGGCGCTGGCGACGGTACCGGCCATCCACCCGGCCATGGCCTCGGGGGTCGGGAAGGGTCCGTAGCCCATGTAGGTCCAGACGGCCTCGGCCTCCGGCGATCCGTGGGTCAGGGGGTAGGTGGCGGCGACGTCGCGTTCGGGGTCCGGCTCGCGCAGCCGGACGAGACGGCCCTCGAGGGTGCGTCGCTCCAGCGGCGGGCCGAGCGTGGTGTCTTCGACTCTGGGTCCGACGGGAAGGTCCACGCCGCAATTCAACCCGATGCCGCGCACCCGCCGCGCCACCGGGCAGACTGGTGCCGTGCTCCGGATCTCCGTCGTCCTGGCGGTGCTGCTCGCCGCCACGCCCGTCGCGGCGGCCGGGCTGGCACGCGACGACACGCTGGTCTTCGCGTTCACCGGCGACACCCTCACCCATCTCAACGTCAACGCCGCGGCCCGCCGTCACGGGAGCCCGTACGACTTCCAGCCGCTCTTCGAGCCGGTGCGCCACCTCATCGCCGGCGCCGACTTCGCCATCTGCCACATGGAGGTGCCGCTTTCCCCGGACAACTCCGTGATCTCCAGCTTCCCGAGGTTCAGCGGCCCCCGGGAGATGGCCGACGCCCTGGCCTACGCCGGGTTCGACGCCTGCAGCACCGCGTCCAACCACACCATCGACCAGGGGGTGCGGGGAGCGCTGGCCACGCGGCAGGTCCTCGAGGAGGCCGGGCTCCGGCAGTCGGGTATCCGCAACAGCGTGCTCGAGATCTGGACCGATCCCGTCTACGACGTGGAGGGGGTGAAGGTGGCCCATCTCGCCGCCACCTACTGGTACAACGGCCTGCGACCGCCGGCGGGGCAGGAGTGGATCAGCTCGGTGCTCGACGTCGACGACCTGCTCCACCGGGCGCGGAGGGCGAAGGTCATGGGGGTGGACCTGGTGGTGGTGAGCATGCACTGCTGCGTCGAGTACCAGCGGACGCCCACCTCGCGACAGCTGGAGGTCTCCCACGCCCTCATCGAGTCGCCGGACATCGACCTGGTGGTCACCCACCACAGCCACGTCGTCGGGCCCGTCGAGCGGGTTGGGGACGAGTTCGTCCTCCACGGGCTCGGCAACTTCCTCTCGGGCCAGCGGTTCAGCCCCCAGGTGCAGAACGGGGTGATCGCGATGGTGCGGGCCCGGCGGGTCGACGGGGTCTGGCGGTTCGACCAGGTGGAGGTGGTGCCGACGCAGGTGACGACGCGGAGCGTGATCGTCCCGGCGCCCGAGGGCTCGGACTCCTGGCGGCGCACCATGGAGACGGTCAACCTCATGGGTGCGGAGGTCCAGCCGTTCCGGGGCCATCTCCGCCGCGGGGCGCGTCTCGACCTCTGGGACTAGCCGTGCCGACGGGGACCACCCCCTGGCTCACCGCATCGGCCAGGCCCCAGCTCCGCCCATCGCCTGCGGCGACGGGGGAGGGCTTCAGAACGGCCTGGAACCCAGCCCGATGACCTTGGAGTAGGACCGGTCGCCCTGCTCGCCCACCGGGACCAGCTGCGCCCGGCCCTTGCCCCCGCCGGGGATCTCGATGTCCACCACCAGGGCCTTGCCGGCCACGGCGGTGCCGCGCAACACCTGGAGCGTGCCCCTCCAGGAGCCCGTCTCCGGGTCCGGCTCCAGTTGGGCCTGGCCGGTGGTGAGGACGGCCCCGTCAGTGAGCAGCACCCTCACGGGACCCGTGTAGGTCTCGGTCATCGTCTCCGTCATCGTCGATCCAACCTCATGATCTCGGCGACCTGGCTTCGGAGGACGATCTCACGGCGGTAGGAGCGGGCGACCTCCTCGATGCGGCGCTCCATCTCCTCCTCCATGGCCTCCAGCTTGTCGCGCAGCCGGTCGAGCTTCTTCTTCAGTTGCCGGTTCTCCTCCTGGAGCTCGAGGACGCGCTTGACCCCTTCGAGGTTGAGGCCCTGGCTGGTCAGCTCCTGGATGAGCTGTAGCTTCTCGATGTCCTCGGGCGTGTACCGGCGGGTCCCCCCGGGTGTGCGGTGCGGCTCGATGAGCCCCTTGCGCTCGTAGATGCGCAGGGTCTGCGGGTGCATGCCCGCCAGCTCGGCTGCCACCGAGATCACGAACACGGCGCGGGAGGAGCGGTCGCTCATGCGTTACTCCATCTTCCCAGGTCTTCCCTCGGGTTCGACTGCAACGCGGCCAGGTCTTCGAGGAGCTTGCGTTCCTCCCGAGACACCCGGGACGGCACGGCCACCTGGACCGTGACCAGGAGGTCGCCGGTCCGGCCGCGTTCGGGGGCGATGCCCTTCCCGCGGACCCGGAACGTCTTCCCGCTCGGAGTGCCCGGCGGGATCTTCAGCTTCACGGTGCCGTCGAGGGTGGGGACGTCGATGCGGGCGCCGAGCGTCGCCTCCGTGTAGGTGATGGGCACGGTGACGGTGAGGTCGTTGCCGCGGCGGCCGAACACCCGGCTCGGCGCCACCCTGATCCGGACGAGCACGTCACCGGCGGGGCCGCCACCCGGGCCGGGGGCTCCTTTGCCCCGCAGTCGGAGGATCGACCCGTCTTTCACGCCGGCCGGGATCTTCACCGTCAGGTTGCGGCTCCGGTGCTCCGATCCGGTGCCCCGGCAGTGGGTGCACGGGTTGGAGACGATCCGGCCCGAGCCGCCGCACTGGGGGCACGGCTGGCTGAACGAGAAGAAGCCCTGGTTCTGGGCGATCACGCCCCGCCCGCGGCAGGTGGGGCAGGTCGTGACCGTGGTGCCGGGCTCCGCCCCCGTCCCGTTGCAGCGGGAGCAGGGGCCGGGGCCGTTGACGGTGATCTGGGTGGTGAGTCCGTGGGCGGCGTCCTCGAAGCTGATGCTCAGATCGGCCTGGATGTCCGCCCCGCGCTGGGGGCCGCGCGACCGGCCACCGAAGCCGAAGATGTCACCGAGCCCGAACCCGCCGAGGAGGTCCTCCAGATCCTCGATGCGGATGTTCTGGGTGTAGCCGCCGAAGCCGCCCGGCCCGAACCCGCCGCCGGTGGCCGCCATGCGGCGCACCTGGTCGTATTGGCGGCGCTGCTCCGGGTCGGACAGCACCGAGTAGGCCTCCGAGATCTCCTTGAACCGCTCCTCGGCGCCCGGGTCGTCCGGGTTGGCGTCGGGGTGGTTCTTCTGGGCGAGCCTCCGGTAGGCCTTCTTGATCTCCTCGGCCGTCGCGCTCTCCTCGACGCCGAGGACCTTGTAGAAGTCCTTCTCGAGCCAGGATCGGTTCATTCCCCGGCTTCCAGCATCACGAGGGCGGCCCGGATCACCCGGTCCTTGAGGCGGTAGCCGCGCCGCAGCTCCTCGGCCACCACATAGTTGGTGGACCCGGGCGGGGCGCCCACGGCCTCGTGGACGTTCGGGTCGAAGGGCTCGCCCACGGTCGGGATGACCTCCAGCCCCTCCTCGCCGAGCACCTTCAGCAGCTGCTCCCGGGTGTTGATCATCCCGGCGAGGATGGACTGCTCGCCCTCCGTCTTCGCCTCCACTTTCACGGCGGCGTCGAAGCTGTCGAGGACGGGGAGGATCCGCTCCACGACCCGCTCGGCGGCGCGGTCGAGCAGGGTGGCGTTCTCCTTGGCGGTCCGCTTCCGGTAGTTGTCGAAGTCGGCGGCGACCCGCTTCAGGTCGTCGAGATAGCCGGCGGCCTCGGCCCGGGCCTTGGCCACCTCGGCGAGGAGCAGGTCGATCGCCTCCCGGGGGTCCTCCGGGAGGTGGATCCCCAGGTCTTCGGCCGTCGGCTTCCCCGGGTCGGCCTCGACCTCGGCCGTCGCCTCGGTGGGCTCGGGCTGGTCGTTCTCCGCCTGCGCGTTCTCGTGCTCAGGCATCGCTCTCGTCGTCCTCGGCGTCCTCGACGATCTCGGCCTCGACGATCTCCTCGTCGTCACCGCCCGTCTGGCCGCCGGTGGAGCCGTCGCCGGCAGCAGCCGCGCCGGCCTGCTGGTAGAGCCGGGTGGCCATGGCCTGGCTGGCCGCGATCAGCTCCTCCATGCGGGCCCGGATCGTGGCCGCATCGGCGTCGGAGTCGATCGTCTGCCGGAGGGTGTTGAGGGCGGCCTCGATGTTCGACTTCTCGTCGGCCGTCATCTGCTCGCCCTGCTCCTGGAGCAGCTTCTCGGTCTGGTGGACGAGCTGGTCCGCCTGGTTGCGGGTCTCCACCGTCTCCCGGCGCCGGGCGTCCTCCTCGGCGTAGGCCTCGGCGTCCTTGATCATCTGATCGATCTTGTCCTTGTCCAGGGCCGTGCCACCGGTGATGGTCATCTTCTGTTCCTTGTTGGTGGCCAGGTCCTTGGCGTAGACGTGGACGATGCCGTTGGCGTCGATGTCGAAGGTCACCTCGATCTGGGGGATGCCCATGGGCGCCGGCGGGATGCCGGTGAGGCGGAACCGGCCGAGGCTCAGGTTGTCCGCGGCCATGGCGCGCTCGCCCTGGAGCACGTGGATCTCGACCTCAGACTGGTTGTCCTCGGCGGTGGTGAAGATCTCCGAGCGCTTGGTCGGGATGGTCGTGTTGCGCTCGATCATCTTCGTCATCACGCCGCCCTTGGTCTCGATGCCGAGGCTCAGCGGGGTGACGTCGAGCAGGAGGATGTCCTTGACGTCGCCCTTGAGCACGCCCGCCTGGATGGCGGCGCCGGCGGCGACCACCTCGTCCGGGTTGACGCCCTTGTGCGGGTCCTTGCCGGTGAGCTCCTTGACCAGCTCCTGGACGGCCGGCATGCGGGTGGAGCCGCCGACGAGGACCACGTGGTCGACATCGGAGATGGAGATCCCGGCATCCTTGATCGCCTGGTTGAACGGGCCTTTGCAGCGCTCCAGCAGGTGCTCGGTGAGCTTCTGGAACTCGGACCGGCTCAGCTTCACCTGCAGGTGGAGCGGCCCGGCCTGCGTGGCGGTGATGAAGGGGAGGTTGATCTCGGTCTCGGCGACGCTGGAGAGCTCGATCTTGGCCTTCTCCGCGGCCTCCTTGAGCCGCTGAATGGCCATGCGGTCGGCGCTGAGGTCGACGCCGTGGTCGTTCTTGAAGCCCTCGACCAGCCAGTCGATGATCGCCTGGTCCCAGTCGTCGCCGCCCAGGCGGGTGTCGCCGGAGGTGGACTTCACCTCGAAGACGCCGTCACCGATCTCGAGGATGGAGACGTCGAAGGTGCCGCCGCCGAGGTCGAAGACGAGGATGGTCTGGTCCTCCTCCTTCTCCAGGCCGTAGGCCAGCGAGGCGGCGGTGGGCTCGTTGATGATGCGCAGCACGTTGAGGCCGGCGATCTGGCCGGCCTCCTTGGTGGCCTGGCGCTGGGCGTCGTTGAAGTAGGCGGGGACGGTGATCACCGCGTCGGTGACCGTGTCGCCCAGGTACGCCTCCGCGTCCCGCTTCAGCTTCATCAGGATGCGGGCGGAGATCTCCTGCGGCGTGTAGTCCTTCCCGTCCACGTTGACGGTCCAGTTGGTGCCCATG
>QGUS01000175.1 GCA_003242515.1 Actinomycetota bacterium | reverse complement strand
CCGAATTTCCCCCGTGGAAGAAGCCCCACTGCGGATCCAGGCCCAACGCGTCGAGAGCACCTACAACTTCGGCCAGAACTACGCCATACATGTAACTGAGAAGTGCGTTTACCGGATCCCGTGGCGGGCGCCTACTCCTTCTCTCGAGAAGGAACTCCGCGCCGCTTACTCCCAGATGGACTCCCAAGCAGTGGAAGTACCGGCGAGTTCCGTCCCCTTCGATGCCTCGAATGGTGTCAGCGTCCTCGATGTTTGCTAGCGAAGCCACGCGCTCAGCCAGTGCCTCGGCCTCCTGTCGAAATCGCGCAGCAACAGACCGGCTGGAATCCCAACTCCACCGTAGGATCATCCGCCTTGCGCTCTGGAGTTTCGCGGCAACGATCGCCCTGGCGATTCGGGCACTCGCCCCCGGATCTTCAGCCGCCCGGAACTGGGCGATGCGCAAGTGAACGTTGCCCTTCGTCCCACCGCGCACCGTGAATCTGAGCCGGCCGGTCTTGGAGACGGCCGCCACCGTCACCCCGCGCCGCGCAAGCTCGCCTAGCGCGGAATTGCTCACATCTGCCCGGCTCATCAGCAGGACGGCGTCAACCGTTTCGATCGGCACTCGCAGCCACCCCGACGGCTGCTCGATGCGCAGGTTGCCCTTGTCGATACGCACTCGGGCTTGGTGGTCAAGGACGTAGACCGTGTTCAGGAGCCGCATCCGAACACGACCTCATCCATGTAGGCGCGGATGCGCGTCGGTAAGGCGACAACATGGGGCATGCAGTGTGGCTCCAGTTGGCACTGGCCGCAACGAGCGTCGTCGACCGCTGGAGGCAAGGTACCGCTCGTGACAGCCAACCGGATGTCCTCGATCGCCTCCAGAGTCGCCTGACGGAGTTCATCATGAAAGTCCACGCGCATGCGCCTGCGCTGGCCCGCCAACCAGACGTATCCGAATACGACGCGACTGCCAGACATCTCCTCGAGACAGATCGCCTGGGCACACAACTGCAGCTCAGCGGCGCGATGGAACCTGAACGCGACCTTGTACTCCACCGGGACCAATCCGCCGGCATACACCTCGACAACGTCTGCCTTCCCTGACAACCCGTACCTCTCGGAATAGAGCGGCAGATTGCGGAGTACGAGCACGCCACGCTCCAGACGAGAGCGCCCCTCATCAACCCTCCGATGACCCCGGCGGCCACGCTGCGTGTGCTCGTTCTCGACCCATACATCGTCGACATGGATCAGGGCTGCCTGCCGTCGGCAGTACCCGTAGTGCTCGAGTGCGGAGATCAGGACGACCGGCCGGTCCATGCTTCATCCCTGACCGACGCGTACCCCCTAGTCGGATCGGCCGATCCGGTCGGGAGAAACGGCCTCGTCTCGAACACCGCGATCAGCCCCGCCCCCTTGACCGCCCCGGGCAATCTCCGGGCTGCGGCCGCATCGGCGCGGGATCTCTCGACCGCCCGATAGAACGAGTCGAGCAGAGCGTCGATCGCCCACCGGTCCAGGGAGACCGACCATACGGGCCATTTGAACGCTCCAGGACGGTCGGGTCGGGGGGACCAACCACGCTGTACGGGCCCCGCGCCCCAGTTCGACATCGGGTGGAGGCATGCGCCGTAGAAGGACAGCCACTCGACCACCACATCGGCGAACTTGTCGGCCTCTCCGGGAACCGAGCCAGCGAGCCGTCGCACATCGAAACCGAGCCCGTTCGTTGGGAAGCGAACGGCATGGCCAGCGAGAGAAGCCGCGATCAGCTCAGCAGCATCACTTCCCCGGATTGCCTGGACACAGGTGAGGAGCCGCTTCCAGAGGGGGATGCCCTGCGGAACGCCGGGATTGAAAGGGCCTGTAGGAAGCCTGTCGCCATGCACAGGCGTCAGATCGGTGGCGAGCAGGGCCAAGGACCAGTCGTCGTCCCGGCGAGCCCTTCCTGCGCGCTCTGCAAACTGAGAGAGGTCGATCGCTTGGCCGAGGCCACCGCAGGCCAGCGCCTCGATCACGCTGCCCTCAGGCAAGATGGCCGCCAAACGGGCCGGCAGCTCCGACACATTCGCACCGCTGAACACGGCGTGGGGGACGGGGTCCGATGTCCAGGAAAGGCGGACATCGTCCAGGAGCACCGTGACGCCGATTGCCGCCAGCCAGCCGTTCAACCAGTCGCCCGACAGGCCAGGAGCCATGAACCCGCTCATGCCACCCTCGCTCGTCTCGACGCGATATGGTCGGCTTGCCGCACCACTGCTTCCAGGAGAGCGAGACCCCAGTAGCCGAACTCCTCGCACAGGCTGCGGAAACGGGCCGGCTGATCGAGATCGGGCTCGGACAGGGAGGAGCTCACCTCGACCCGAATCCCCCAGCAGTCGACGCTGAACGGGACGGACTCGGCTCCCTCCACGACCGAGACGAAAGGCCTGCCTTGCCCGTGATGCGAAGCGACCAGGTGCACCACGAGGTCGAGATCACTTCGACTCGAACAGAGATGACGAGCGATGCCCGCACTTATCAGCTCGTGCCTACCACCGCGCGGCCACCCCGCCCTGCGGCGATGAGCCTCCCAGACAGCCAGCGGGGCATTCGACTTCGCCAGCAGTTGGTTGGCAGCACCTGAAGGATCCAACCACCGCTGGAACCGGGGGTCCGCTTTGCCGATGTCGTGCAACCGGCCGGCGTGCGCAAGCGAGTCGATCAGCCCTGAAGCCACCCCAACGGCCCGGGCGATTCGGGATGCGAAGTCCCCGACTTCCGTGAGGTGTTCGAACAAGCCCACCGGCTCGACGGCCATCGAGAGCTCGTCCGCCTCGTCACGCCGCGCCAGCCCGCTGGCCGATGGCAAGGACAGGAACACGGTCCCCGCCCTCTTGTGGAGACGCTGCCAGGCGGACGGGGCCGACAGCCCTTCCACCCACTTCCCCCATGCCGCATACTCGTCCGCGTCGACCCACGACGGGGGACGTGATTGGCGCAGCATGTCCGCCAACGCAGCTGCGAAGTCCCCTGCGGGTGCCTCGTCATCCCCCTCGGCTTCGACGACCGCCCGAGCCAACTCCTCGAGCCGCTGCCACACGTCCGGCAGCTGCTCGCCGTCACACAGAACGCGACGGACCACTGCCTCCTCGATCGGCAGTCCGGCCACGAACAGAGAGAAATCAGGCACAGGGCTATCGCTCGCGGGGTTCCATCCGTGACTGTCATAGCCACCCGTCTCGGCCGGGAGAACCACGACATCTCCCGGCTTCACATCACCGATCGCCACACGCTCCAAAAGCGTCATGGAAGGGTCGAGCCGGTCCACAAGAGCGTCCTTCTCGAACGCGGACCGCAACTCCCACAGCGGAATCTCAACAGCCTCCGATCCGGTGACAGGGGGAAACAGTTCGCGGACTGGCTCATCAGTTGATGGGATCCAGAATCGCCAAACCACCGACACGCTCCGAACGGGCTCGAGGCCGTCATAGAAGAACTCCGGTGGTGCCCCGCGTGACCATGCTCCGGTCGTCTTGACCCACTCCCAGACGTGGTGCGGGAGGATCTCTCCTGAGCGAGGAGCCTGATCCTGCGGGCTGCCCACCAGGTCGTTGATTCTGAGTGGACTCAGATCGGCGCCGTCGCCAGCCGCCAGGAGGCGCTCCCAGAGCAGACCGCGGTCCGCTTCGTAGAGTCGGTCCTCCTTGAGGTCTGTTGGATGGACGACAGTGACCGTCGACCCCGTGCGCCCACCGAGACGATTCACCCTGCCGGCACGCTGAACGAATGCGCGTATCCCGCAGGACTCGGTGACCAGATGGTCGAAGTCGAGGTCTGCACCGACCTCGAGGGTCTGCGTGGCGATGACGATCAGCGGTCGCCGACGCGCAGCGAAATGGCCTGCGGATACTCCCTCGTACGGATCCAGGAGTCTGGTGCGGACGGCCTCCGCCTCCCGTTCGCGCATCAGACCGGTGAGCATCACCAACTCGGGTTCCAGGTGATGCCCCTCAAATTTCCTGTCCAGTTCCGCGAGGACGGATCGGGCCGTCGAAGGACTGTTGACCATTACGGCGATGGCCGGAGACTCCGTGGACCCGTCGACCAGTTCCACCACGCGCAACGCGAGGTCTCGGGTAAGGCGGGCGCGGTTCGACTCCAGCACCTTCAAGCGCTTGGCTGCATTGACCCTCTGCTGGACGACGGGGTGTCTCAGATCGTCTCCGGTCAGGTCCAGGACGTGGCCTGAGGCCTCACCAGTCGCCGTCAGCTGAACGATCCGGGTCCGCGCACGGGTCGCGGCTATCACACGCGAGGGGTCACCGATATCCGCCTCTTCCAGCCGGTCCTTTTTACACATCTCCGAGCCACGGAGACGGCCTTAGACTCCGTATCCCGTCTCTTGTTTACAAAAAAAAACAATCCACATCTTCCATA
>QGUS01000174.1 GCA_003242515.1 Actinomycetota bacterium | reverse complement strand
GCGGCCGCGTGCCATCCCCTTCCGCACCAGCTACTACACACGCACCTGGGGCTTCTGCCTGCCCCACGAGAAGCTGGCGGCGCTGAAGCCCGGGCGGTACCACGCATGGATCGACGCCGAGCACGACGACACCGGCTCGCTCTCCTACGGCGAGGCCGTGGTCGGGGCGGGCACGCCGGACGTCGTCGTCTCGGCGCACATGTGCCACCCCGCCCAGGCCAACGACAACCTCTCCGGCGTGGCGGTGCTCACCGCGGTCGCCGAGCAGATCGGCGACGACGGGCCGGCCATGCGGGCGCTCTACCTGCCGGGCGGCATCGGCTCGCTGGCGTGGCTCTCCCGGAACGAGGAGGAGGCCCACCGCATCCGCGGCGGCCTGTCCCTGGCCTGCATCGGCGACGACCACGGTCTGACCTTCAAGCGCACCCGCCGCGGCGACACCCTGGTCGACCGGGTCGCCGACCTCGTCGCCCGGGACATGGGGATCGAGCTGGACCATGCCGGCTTCGACCCGTACGGGTTCGACGAGCGCAACTTCTCGTCTCCCGGCTTCGACGTCGCCTACGGGTCGCTGACCAGGTCACCCCACGGCGGCTACCCGGAGTACCACTCGTCCGACGACTCCATCGACCTGATGGACGGGGAGAGGCTCGCCGAGGCGGCGGAGTTCGTCTTCAGGTTCGTCGAGGTGATGCAGCTCAACCGGAGGCTGGTGCGGACCGAGCCCCGGGGCGAGCCCATGCTGGGCAAGCGGGGCCTGTACGGGTCGGTGGGCGGCCTCCGCAGCAGGCCAAGGTTCGAGTCGGCCCTGCTGTGGGTGGCCAACCTCGCCGACGGCGAGCACGACCTGGTGGACGTCGCCATGCGCTCGGGTGTCCCGTTCGCCGACGTGGTGGCAGCCGCCGACGCCCTCACCGAGACCGGCGTAACTCAGCCGGCCGGCCAGGCCCGTTCCCAGTCCACGTCGGGGTAGCCGGCGTCCCGCTCGGTCATCATCTTCGGCTCCATCGGCCAATCGATCTCGATCGCGGGGTCGTCCCACCGCAGGCCGCGCTGCAGCGACGGCTCGTAGACGTCGCCCATCAGATAGGAGACGAGGGCCGGGCCCTCCAGCACCTGGTACCCGTGGGCGAAGCCCTCGGGGACGTAGAGGGCCAGCCCGGGCCGGTCGAGGACGAACCCCTCCCACCTCCTGTGCGTGGGCGATGCGGGCCGGAGGTCGACCACGACGTCGTAGATTGCCCCGGTCAGGCACCGCACCACCTTCACCTCTCCGTGCGGGGGCAGCTGGTAGTGGAGCCCCCGGAGGATCCCCGTGGAGTGGTTGTAGGACAGGTTGTGGTGGGGGAACCGGGTGGCCAGGCCGTGCGCCGCGAAGGTGTCCTCCTCGTAGGACCGTGCGAACCAGCCCCGCTCGTCGGCGTGCAGGTCCGACTCGACCAGGAAGACCCCGTGCAGGCCCGTCTCCAGGAACCTCATCTCGCCACCCCTCGTGATCTCGAAACGCGCAGGGTGATGCTATCGGCCCCTACCGGGCCGTAAGGGACGGGCTAATCTGTCCGCACGGGCCCGGGCCCGGCTGTTCCAAACTGGGGGGTGAGATAGATCATGGGCGACTCGCCAGGACGCGTTCTGGTGACGGGTGCACGCGGCTACATCGGCAGCGTGATGACCCGATTCCTGGCAGACGAGGGATACGACGTGACGGGGGTCGACCTCGACCTCTATCACCGCTGCCGGTTCCCGTCGGGAGAGCTCGAGTTCTCCCCGTGGGACGCGCGCGAGGCGACGCCGGAGGACTTCGAGGGGTACGACGCCGTGGTCCACCTGGCGGCGCTGTCCAACGACCCGCTGGGCGACCTGGACCCCTCCCTCACCTACCGCATCAACCACGACGCCACCATCCACTGCGCCCGGCTGGCCAAGGCCGCCGGGGTGAAGCGCTTCGTCTTCGCCTCCTCCTGCTCGCTGTACGGCGCGGCCTCCGGCCAGGAGCTGCTCGACGAGACGGCCCCGATGTCCCCGGTGACCCCCTATGCGGAGACCAAGGTCACCGGCGAGAAGGCCCTCTCCGAGCTCGCCGACGACGACTTCTCGCCCACCTACCTGCGCAACGCCACCGTCTACGGGCCGTCGCCGGCGCTCCGTCTCGACATCGTGGTCAACGACCTCTGCGCCACGGCGGTGGCCACGGGCGAGGTGCTGCTCCGCTCCGACGGCCAGGCCTGGCGGCCCCAGGTGCACGTCACCGACGTCGCCCGGGCCGTGGTGGCGGTCCTCCAGGCCGACCGGGAGGTCGTCCACGACGAGGCGTTCAACATCGGGCGCAGCGACGACAACCTCAAGGTCCTCGAGATCGCCGAGCTGGTGGCGGACGCCGTGCCGGGCAGCCGCATCACCTTCTCGGGCGAGTCCGGGAACGACCCGCGCAGCTACCGGGTCGACTTCTCCAAGGCGGCTTCCGTCCTGGGGTTCAAGCCGCGGTGGACGGTTGCCGAAGGTATCGGGGAGCTGGTCGCATGGTTCCGGGACGGTGGCATCTCCACTGACGACTTCACCCGGTACCGGAGGCTGGCCGAGATCAAGCGACTGATGGCGGAAGGCCGTCTCTCGGAGGATCTGAGATGGGTCTGAAGTGCCGCAACTGCGGATCGCCGGCCGAGATCGAGATGGTCGACCTCGGCATGCATCCGCTGTGCCAGGACTTCCTCTCCGAGGAGAGGGTCAACACCTACGAGAAGTTCTACCCGCTGCACGTCTTCGTGTGCGACACCTGCTGGCTGGCCCAGCTGGGCGAGTTCGCCACGCCCGACGAGATCTTCTCTGAGTACGCCTACTTCTCCTCCTACTCGGACAGCTGGCTCGACCACGCCCGCCGGTACGCGGAGAAGATGACCGCCGAGCTGGGCCTCACCGGAGACTCGCTGGTTCTGGAGCTGGCCTCCAACGACGGCTACCTGCTCCGCTGGTTCAAGGACCTCGGGGTGCGGGTCCTCGGCGTGGAGCCGGCGGCCAACGTGGCCGAGGCAGCCAGGGCGCTGGGCATCGAGACCATCGTCGAGTTCTTCGACCGAGACCTCGCCGCCCGGATGAAGGCCGACGGGGTCCAGGCCGACCTGATCGCCGCCAACAACGTGCTGGCCCAGGTGCCCGACCTGCATGCGTTCGTGGGCGGCATCCCGGAGGTGCTGGCGCCGGACGGGGTGGTGACCTTCGAGTTCCCGCACCTGGTGCGTCTGCTCGACGAGAACCAGTTCGACACCATCTACCACGAGCACTTCTCGTACTTCTCGCTGCAGACGGCCGTGGACATCTTCGGCCGCAACGGCCTGGAGGTCTTCGACGTGGAACGGCTGCCCACCCACGGCGGGTCGCTCCGGCTGTACCTCCACCACGCCGACGACACCACCCGGAAGGTGACCGACCGCGTCGGCGAGATGCTCCAGGAGGAGCTCGACTACGGCCTCCAGGACCCCGACACCTACCGGGCGTTCGGGGAGCGGGCCGCCAAGGTGAAGCGCGACCTGCTCACCGTGCTCATCGACATCAAGGAGCGGGGCGAGTCGGTGGCCGCGTACGGTGCAGCGGGGAAGGGCAACACCCTCCTCAACTACTGCGGCATCGGCCGCGACTTCCTCGACTTCGTCGCCGACCGCAACCCGTACAAGATCGGCAAGTACACCCCCGGCACCCACATCCCGGTGCTGGACCCGAAGGAGATCGCGGAGCGACGCCCGCAGCACATCCTGATCCTGCCCTGGAACCTCAAGGCGGAGATCATGAGCCAGCTGTCGTACGTCTCCGAGTGGGGCGCCGACTTCATCGTCCCGATCCCCACGGTCGAGGTCGTCCCGGCGGTGGCATCGTGAAGGTCGTGCTCTTCTGCGGCGGCCTGGGCATGAGGCTCCGGGAGTACTCGGACCAGGTGCCCAAGCCGATGGTGCCCCTCGGCGACCGGCCGATCCTCTGGCATGTGATGAAGTACTACGCCCACTACGGGCACAAGGAGTTCATCCTCGCCCTCGGCTACCGGGGTCAGGCGATCAAGGAGTTCTTCCTCAACTACCAGGAGGAGGTCCTCAACGACTTCCGGATCAGGGGCGGCGAGCGGGAGCTGTACGCCTCCGACATCCACGACTGGGACATCACGTTCGCCGACACCGGCCTGCACTCGAGGCAGGGCGAGCGTCTCCGCCGGGTGCGGAAGTACCTCGGGGACGACGACATCTTCCTCGCCAACTACGCCGACGGCCTCGCCGACCTGGACCTGCCGAAGTTCATCGAGAACTTCGAGAAGTCCGACGCGGTGGCGTCCCTCATGGCCGTGAGGTCGTGGCACTCGTACCACCGGCTCGACCTGGACGGCGACCGGCTGGTCGGCATGGAGCCGATCTGCGACTCCGACGTCTGGTTCAACGG
>QGUS01000173.1 GCA_003242515.1 Actinomycetota bacterium | reverse complement strand
CTTTGTGGGGTTCGAAATTTTTAAAAGAAACCGGCCTCCTTTCGATTGTCCTGGGAAAGGTCCTGACCCGCTGACCCGGCCCGGCCCCCGGGTCGGTCGGGTTTCCCGTACGCCGACCGTGCCCGCGGGCGCGTCGCCGTGAGTTCCCGAAGGCCTACGACCTGACCGCTTCGACCCGGTCGAGCAGGTAGTCGCCCAGCGTGACCAGGACCGACCGGGCCTCGGAGTCGGGGAGCCGGTCGAGGGCGCGGGACGCCTTGCGGAGCCGCTCCCGGGCGCCGTCCAGCGTCCGGTCCACGTACCCGCCCTCCCGGACGATCCGGATCACCTCCTCGACGGCCTCCTCGGTCGGGGCCTGGCCGTCGACCAAGAGCTCCCGCACCCGGCCGCCGTCGGGGCCGTTGGCGGCGAGCAGGACCGCCCCGGTGTAGGTGCCCTCACGGATGTCGGAGCCGGCCGGCTTGCCGATCATGGCCTCGTCGGCGACGAGGTCGAGGGCGTCGTCGGCGATCTGGAAGACCATGCCGACCTCCCATGCCCACTCGGAGAGCGTGTCGATCACCTCGGGGCTGGCGTCGGACGCCATGGCTCCGAGCCGGGCGGAGGTCCGGATCAAGGAGGCCGTCTTGCCGCCGATCACCTGCAGATAGTCGTGGACGGAGTGGGTGAGGTCGTGCTGGAGCTGCAGCTCACGGGTCTGGCCCTCCACGAGCTCGGCGTAGGTGGCGGCGAGCAGCCGCACCGACTCCTGGCTCAGGTGGGTGGCGGCGACCTCCGACGCTCGTGCCATGAGAAAGTCGCCGGCCAGGATCGCCACAGTGTTGTCCCAGTTGGCGTTGGCGGAGACGGCGCCGCGGCGGGTGTCCGCCTCGTCGATGACGTCGTCGTGGTACAGCGACCCGAGGTGGATCAGCTCGACGGAGACCGCCGCCTCGATGGGCCGGTGGTCGGCCGGGTCGCCGAACTCGGAGGCGAGGAGGGCGAGCAGGGGACGGAAGCGCTTGCCCCCGGCGAGGAGCAGGTGCTGCGAGATCTTGGTCAGGTAGGCGTCGTCGGCGGTGGACGCCTCCAGAAGGCGCTCCTCGACGCGCTGGAGCTGGCTCCAGACCCTGGGTATGGGAACGAGGCTCTGCAGATCCTCCATCCGGGCCGATGGTATCCCCTATTCGGGGCGGAGAAACCCTCCGGGGGGAAAGAACGGCCCGGTGATACACTTTCCAGTCGCCAGGCCAAGGAGTGAGCGAGTGTTTGAGCGCTTCACAGACAGAGCTCGCCGGGTGGTGGTCCTCGCTCAGGAAGAGGCCCGCTACCTCAACCACAACTACATCGGTACCGAGCACATCCTCCTCGGTCTGCTCAACGAGGGCGAAGGCATCGCCGCGCACGCCCTGGAACAGCTCGACATCGATCTCGCCTCGGTGCGCGAGGAGGTCGTCAAGATCATCGGGCAGGGCCAGCAGTCGCCTCCGGGGCACATCCCCTTCACCCCGCGGGCCAAGAAGGTCCTCGAGCTCTCGCTGCGTGAGGCCCTCCAGCTGGGCCACAACTACATCGGCACCGAGCACATCCTCCTCGGACTGATCCGCGAGGGCGAGGGCGTCGCGGCCCAGGTGCTCCAGTCGCTCGGCGCCGAGCTGCAGAAGGTCCGCCAGACCGTCATCCAGCTCTTGTCCGGCCCGGCCGGCTCCGAGGAGCAGCCGCCCAAGTCGGCCTCCAGCTCCTCGTCCCCGCCGCGGGAGAGCGCCCCGGCCGGCTCGACGATCCTCGACCAGTTCGGCCGCAACCTGACCCAGGCCGCCCGCGAGGGCCAGCTCGACCCGGTGATCGGCCGCAACCGGGAGATTGAGCGGGTCATGCAGATCCTGTCCCGGCGCACCAAGAACAACCCCGTGCTCATCGGCGAGCCCGGCGTCGGCAAGACCGCCATCGTCGAGGGACTGGCCCAGCGCATCGTGGCCAAGGACGTGCCGGACACCCTCCGGGGCAAGAACCTGTACACGCTCGACCTCGGCGCCCTGGTGGCCGGCTCCCGGTACCGCGGCGACTTCGAGGAGCGCCTCAAGAAGGTCCTGAAGGAGATCAAGAGCCGCGGCGACATCATCCTCTTCATCGACGAGATCCACACGCTCGTCGGTGCGGGCGCCGCCGAGGGCGCCATCGACGCCGCCTCCATCCTCAAGCCGATGCTGGCCCGCGGCGAGCTGCAGACCATCGGCGCCACGACGCTCGAGGAGTACCGGAAGTACCTGGAGAAGGACTCCGCCCTGGAGCGCCGGTTCCAGCCCGTCCAGGTCGACGAGCCGTCGCTCGCCGACACCATCGAGATCCTGATGGGCCTGAAGGACCGGTACGAGGCGCACCACTCGGTCCGCTTCACCGACCAGGCCATCGTCTCCGCCGCCAACCTCGCCGACCGGTACCTGTCGGACCGGTTCCTGCCGGACAAGGCGATCGACCTCATCGACGAGGCCGGCTCGCGGGTCCGGATCATGCGGCAGAGCGAGAACCCGGAGATCGCCAGGATCGACACCCGTCTCGCCGAGCTGCGCAAGGAGAAGTCCGACGCCATCGCCGTCGAGGACTACGAGATGGCCTCGCGTCTCCGCGACGAGGAGCGGGAGCTGCTCGCCGAGCGGGCCGCCCTGGAGGAGACCGCCGGTGACAACTGGGTGATCGGCGAGGACGAGATCGCCGAGGTGCTGGCCCAGTGGACCGGCATCCCCGTGCAGCGCCTCACCGAGGAGGAGACCTCCCGTCTCATCAACATGGAGGTGGAGCTGCACAAGCGGATCATCGGCCAGGAGGAGGCGATCAAGGCCGTCTCCAAGGCGATCCGCCGCACCCGCGCCGGTCTCAAGGACCCGCGGCGTCCCGCCGGCTCGTTCATCTTCCTCGGGCCCTCCGGTGTCGGGAAGACCGAGACCGCCAAGGCGCTCACCGAGTTCCTCTTCGGCGACGAGAACGCGCTCATCCAGCTCGACATGTCCGAGTACATGGAGAAGCACACGGTGAGCCGTCTCGTCGGCTCGCCTCCCGGCTACGTCGGCTACGACGAGGGTGGCCAGCTCACCGAGGCCGTCCGGCGCAAGCCGTTCTCGGTGGTGCTCTTCGACGAGATCGAGAAGGCGCACCCCGACGTGTTCAACACGCTGCTCCAGATCCTCGAGGAGGGCCGTCTCACCGACGCCCAGGGCCGCACGGTGGACTTCAAGAACACCGTGATCATCATGACCTCCAACCTCGGGACCAGGGACCTCCGGAAGAAGGCCGTGGGCTTCCACGTCCAGGACGAGGAGGTGACCTACGAGTTCATGAAGGAGAAGGTCACGGAGGAGCTGAAGAAGCACTTCCGGCCCGAGTTCCTCAACCGGCTCGACGAGATCATCGTGTTCCACGAGCTGACCATGGACGAGATCAAGCAGATCGTGGACCTGCTGATCTCCCGGGTCCGGGAGCAGCTCAAGAACCGTCAGCTCGACATCGTCCTCACCGACGAGGCCAAGGAGTTCCTCGGCACCAAGGGATACGACCCCGAGCTGGGCGCCCGACCGCTGCGCCGGGCCATCCAGCGGTACCTCGAGGATCCGCTCTCGGAGCGCGTGCTCCTCGGCGAGTTCAGCGCCGGGATGACCATCCTGGTGGGTCTGGACGCCGAGAACCAGGAGCTCACCTTCGAGGGGATCTCCAAGGGGGATCGCGACCGTATCGAGCCGGCCCTCGCCGGCCAGTGATCCGGGCACTATAGGGCTGAAAGTCCCTCGTAGTTACTGCCGTCCGGCCGCGTCCTAGTCCCCGGCCCGCCACTATCGTGCGGATGTCGGCGCGTGCGCGCCAACCAGCAAGTACGGAGGAAATGTGAAGAAGAGTCTGCGCTACCTCGCCGGGGTCCTCGCCCTGGCCCTGGTGGCAGCTGCGTGCGGACAGGACGACGGGTCCGGTTCCACCACCACCGCCGGTGGCGGTGGCGCCGGCGAGGGCGTCAAGGTCGGCCTGGTCTACGACATCGGTGGCCGTGGCGACCAGTCGTTCAACGACGCCGCCTACGCCGGCGTCGAGCGGGCCAAGAACGAGCTCGGCATCGAGTTCACCGAGGCCTCGCCGAACGACGACGGGTCCAACCGCAAGGAGCTGCTCGAGCTGGCCGCTCAGAACAGCGACATCGTGATCGCTGTCGGCTTCCTGTTCGAGGGTGACGCTGCCGCGGTTGCCGCCGAGTACCCGGATGTCAACTTCGCGGTCGTCGACACTGCCATGATCAACGGCGAGACCAACGAGCCCTACGGTGACAACACCGCGGGTCTCGTCTTCGCCGAGCACGAGGGCTCCTTCCTCGTGGGTGCGGCCGCCGCGCTCAAGAGCGGGTCCGGTGTCATCGGCTACATCGGTGGCGTCGCCGGCATGGGTGGCCTGATCGAGAAGTTCGAGGCCGGTTACGTCGCCGGTGCCAAGGC
>QGUS01000001.1 GCA_003242515.1 Actinomycetota bacterium | reverse complement strand
CAACGCCGAGAGGATCTTCCGCGGATGAGCCAGACCCGCACGGAGATAGCGGCCCTGCTGGAGCGCCACGGCCTGCGACCGCGCCACCGGCTCGGCCAGCACTTCCTCGCCGACCCGAACGTCACCCGCCGCATCGTCGCTGCGGCCGGCGTGGGGCCGGGCGACCGCGTCGTGGAGATCGGCGCAGGCACCGGCACTCTCACCCTGGCTCTCGCCGACGCCGGCTGCAGGGTGGTGTCCTACGAGGTCGACGAGACCCTGCGTCCGGTGCTCGAGGAGGTCACCGCCGGCCGTGACGTGGAACTGCGGTTCGTCGACGCCACCACCGTCGAGTTCGGCGTCGAGTTCCCCGACGAGCCGTGGACTCTCGTCGCCAACCTCCCGTACAACGTCGGCACGGGGCTGGTCATGGACATCCTCCGACATGCTCCCGCGCTCCGGCGCCTCGTGGTGATGGTGCAGCGGGAGGTGGGGGAGCGGTTCGTCGCCGGTGTCGGCCATCACGAGTACGGGGTCCCGTCGGTCGTCGTCGGGGTCCACGCCGAAGCCTCCATCCTGTTCCGGGTCCCGCCGCAGGTCTTCTACCCGGCGCCCCGGGTGGAGTCGGTGGTGGTCGGGATCGACCGCCGGCCCGCTCCGCCACATGCCGAGGCCGCCATCGAGCTGGCCAGGGCGGCGTTCTCGCAGCGGCGAAAGATGATCCGCAGTTCCCTCGCCAGGGCGGTCCCGGACCTCGGGGCCGTCCTGGAGCGGGCCGGGCTCGACCCTTCCGCCCGGGCCGAGGACCTCTCGCCCTCCGACTACCTTCGACTGGCCGAGGAGATGTCGTGATGCGCTGGGAGGCACCCGCCAAGCTCAACCTGTCCTTGCTGGTGTCGCCGCCGCGCCCCGACGGCTACCACCCCCTCCAGTCGTTGGTCCAGACCATCGAGTGGTGCGACCACCTCTCCTTCGAGGAGGTCGACGACGCCGGGGACCACGTCGAGATCGACCACCCCGAGATCGACCCGGACGACAACCTCATCACCAGGGCTCTGCAAGCGGTCCGAGGGATCAGGGACTTCCCCGGGCAGCGCATCGTCGTCTCCAAGGTGCTGCCCGTTGGCGCCGGCGTCGGGGGAGGCTCGTCCAATGCGGCCGCAACGCTGCTCGCCGCCGCCCGCATCGCCGGCGTGCCCCGGGACGAAGTGGCGCCGCTGGCCCCCGGTCTCGGGGCCGACGTCCCCCTGTTCCTCGTCGGTGGCACGCTGATGATGGGCGGGATCGGTGAGAGGCTCACCGAGGAGCGCCCGCTGCAAGCCGTCGCCTTCGCCGTCGCCATCCCCCCGTTCCGTCTCGACACGGCCCGGGTCTACGCGAAGTGGGACGAGCTCCACGGGCCCGAGGGCGAGGCCCTCCCCGACCGGGCGCTGCCCCCGTCGTTGCGGGGCGGCATGCCGATCCGCAACGACCTGACCCCGGCGGCGATCGCGGTGGAGCCGGACCTGGCCGAGTTCGTGGCCGAGCTGCGAGCCCGCTGGGAGATGCCGGTGCTGCTCACCGGGTCCGGGTCGGGCTGCTTCGCGATGTTCCCCGGCCTCGACGAGGCGAAGGACGCGGCGGAGGCGGTCCTCGACATCTGCTCCGTGTCCGTCGGCGTCGAGGCGCGTCCGCGCGGGGTGGCGATGCTGCCCGAGCCGACCCTTAACTGAGGCAGGGGCAGGGGTCGTGGCTGGACGGCCCGGCGATTCAGCAGGGCTCATGCCCGGGGTTTACGCGTCGTTGCACAGGTAACCTTGCGCCCCCGTCCCGGCGTCGACCGGCGCCGCGGGATGGGGGGTGGTGTAACCGGTAGCACGGCAGGTTTTGGTCCTGTAGGAGTGGGTTCGAGTCCTGCCCCCCCAGCTCGGAAACAGGAGGGCCCCCGCCTGTCGACACATGTGATCATCCTCGCCGCCGGGCAGGGCAAGCGCATGCGTTCGCGGCTGCCCAAGGTCGCCCATGAGGTAGCGGGTCGCCCCCTCGTCAACTGGGTCATCGACGCAGCCACGACGCTCCAGCCCGAGTCCCTCGTCGTCGTGGTCGGCCACGGCGCCGAGGAGGTGGGCGCGATCCTCCCGCCCGGCACCCGGACCGCCCTCCAGGCGGAGCAGCACGGGACCGGTCACGCCACGAAGGTGGCGCTCGCCGAGCTGGGCGACCTCGACCCGGACGACGTGGTCGTGATCCTGTACGGGGACACGCCGCTGATCACGTCCGATCTCGTGCGCAGTCTGGCCGCTTTCGAGGAGGGCGAGGCGCTTCGCATGGTGACCGCCGAGGTCGACGACCCCTCTGGTTACGGGAGGGTCGTGCGCGACCCGCACGGGTCGGTGATCGCCGTCGTCGAGGACCGTGACGCCGACGAGGCCCAGAAGGCGATCCGCGAGATCAATGCCGGCTTCTATTCCGTTCGCGCCGGGCTCTTGGCAGAATCGCTGGGACAGATCTCGCCACACAACGACCAGGGCGAGTACTACCTGACGGACGTCGTCGGGATCCTCGCTGCCGCCGGCCACCGGCTGACGGCGGTGAGGGCAGCACCGGAGGAGGTGGCAGGCATCAACTCGCAAGACCAGCTCGCAGAGGCGCAGGCCGCCAAGCGGCGAGAGATCAACCAGCGTCTCATGGAGTCGGGCGTGTGGATGCTCGACCCCGACCGCGTCTACATCGACGCCACCGTGACCGTCGAGCCAGGCGCTCGCATCTACCCGGACACCTACCTGCGCGGCGACACCAGGGTCGCCGCCGGGGCCGAGGTGGGGCCGGACGTCTGGGCGGAGGACTCCACCATCGGGGCCAACTCCCGGGTCTGGTACGCCGTCCTCCGCTCGTCGGTTGTGGGGGAGGAGTGCCAGGTGGGCCCCTTCGCATCACTCCGTCCCGGGACGGTGATGGAGAGGGGCTCGAAGATCGGCACCTTCGTCGAGACCAAGAACACGACCCTCGGCGAGGGGGCGAAGGCGCCTCATCTCTCCTATCTGGGCGACGCCACGGTGGGGAGCCGGGCCAACATCGGCGCCGGCACCATCACCTGCAACTACGACGGGATCTCCAAGTACCCGACCGTCATCGGGGAGGGTGCGTTCATCGGATCAGACACGATGCTGGTGGCCCCCGTGACCATCGGGGACGGGGCGATCACCGGAGCGGGGTCCGTCATCACCAGGGACGTGTCGCCCGGGGCACTCGCCGTGGAGCGATCCGACCAGGTCGAGATCCCTGGCTACGCTGAACGACGCAGGTCGAGGAAGTCCGCTTCGGACCCGGAGGGGTGAGTTGGAGATCGTCTCCCGCAAGCGAATGATGGTCTTCTCCGGGAGCGCCAACGTTCCCCTGGCTGAGGAGGTGGCCGAGGTCCTCGGCATCAAGCTCGGCCGCATCGAGATCTCCCGCTTCGCCAACGGCGAGATCTACGTCCGCCCCATGGACAGCGTGCGCGGAGCCGACTGCTTCGTGATCCAGAGCCACGGCACCGGGATCAACGACCTGATCATGGAGCAGTTGATCACCATCGACTCCCTGAAGCGGGCGTCCGCCCGCCGGATCACGGCGGTACTCCCGTTCTTCCCGTACTCCCGGCAGGACAAGAAGGCCCTGCCCCGGGAGCCGATCTCGGCCCGTCTCATCGCCGACCTGTTCATGCAGGCCGGCGCCGATCGTCTCGTGTCGGTCGACCTCCACACCGGCCAGCTCCAGGGTTTCATCCACCAGCCCTGGGACCACCTGACCGCCCTGCCGATCATCGCCGACTACCTGGCCGAGCGGCTCAATGGCGACACGATCGTCATCTCGCCCGACGCCGGCGGTGTGAAGCGGGCGGAGCGGTACGCCCGCCGCCTCGACGCTGAGGTCGGCTTCATCTACAAGCGGCGCGACCCGAGGACCCACAACGAGTCGACGGCGCTCTCCATGTCGGGCACCGTCGAGGGCCGGCACGTCGTGATCGTGGACGACATGATCGACACGGCCGGGACGGTCGTGAACGCCGCCGAGATGGTGAAGAACCAGGGCGCGCTGAGCGTGCGGGTGGCGGCCACCCACGGTCTCTTCTCCGACCCGGCCGTCGACCGGCTCAAGAACGCCCCCATCGACGAGGTCATCGTGACCAACACACTGCCGCCGCGGGCCGACGTCCAGGCGCTGGACAAGGTCACGGTCCTCTCCATATCGCCGATCCTGGCGGAGACCCTCCAGGCGATCTTCATGGAGTCGTCGGTCTCCGACATCTTCCTCGGGGACAACGCCTAGGCTCGCGCCGTGACCGCCCGGCACCGTCAGAACCCGACCCCCGACCAGGCCAGAGTGCGTCTCCTGGTCATGTTCTTCCTCCTCGTCTTTGTCGTCGGCGCCGTCTTCTTTCGTGACGGCGGAGGCACGCCGGGCCCCACGACCACGCGTCCGCCGACGACCACGCCCAACGGCGACGGGTCGACGACCCTGCCCGACGGGAGCACCGTTCCCTCGTCCACGACCCCGCAGCTGGGCGAGCTCAAGGGATACCGGCTCGAGGTGGTCCACAAGGGTCTCCGCGACCCCGTGAAGGCGACGGCCCCCGTCGGCGACGACCGGGTGTTCATCGTGCAGCGGCACGGCATCATCCGGGTGGTAGACGGCACCGGCACCCTGCTCCCCGAGCCGTTCCTGGACCTGACCGACCGCGTGCTCGCCGGTGGCATCGAGCAGGGCCTCCTGGGCCTAGCCTTCCACCCGGACTACGAGGAGAACGGGCGGTTCTTCGTCTACTACACCTCCCGGGAGCACCGGCAGGTCACCGAGTTCAAGGTCAGTAGCAGCGACCCGAACAAGGCCGACCGCGACTCCGAGAAGGTCGTCATCCGCGAGGTTCGCAACCCGCCGAACGCCAGCGAGCCCCGGCACTACGGAGGCGACCTCAACTTCGGTCCCGACGGCTACCTGTGGGCGTCGATCGGGGACGGCGCCGCCTCCCGCGACCAGGGGCAGAACCCGAACACCATCTACGGGACGATCATCCGGATCGACGTCGACGGTGGCGACCCTTACGCCGTCCCGTCTGACAACCCGTTCGTGAACGGCGGGGGCAAGGCCGAGGTCTGGGCCTACGGTCTCCGCAACCCGTGGCGGTTCTCCATCGACCCGGTCGACGGGTACATCTACATCGGCGACGTCGGCCACGCCGACATCGAGGAGATCAACGCCGTGCCGATCTCCCAGGGCGGGTACAACTTCGGGTGGTCGGACATGGAGGGCACCCGCTGCTTCCACAAGCGGGACTGCAACGCCGCCGACTACACATCGCCGGTCCTCACCTACACGCACGAAGACGGCCTCTCCGTCACCGGAGGGTTCGTCTACCGCGGCCCGGCGATCCCCGAGCTGCACGGCACCTACTTCTACGCCGACTGGGTGGGGAAGTGGCTGCGGTCGTTCAAGCTGGTCGACGGCCAGGTCACGGAGGAGAAGGACTGGACCCAGGAGCTCGGCGGCGACCTGGGCTACATCACCGCGTTCGGTCTCGACGGCAACGGGGAGCTGCTGTTCACCACCTGGAGCGCTCCGAGCTCGTCCGAGGGCACCGTCTACCGCCTGGTTGCCGTCCGCTAGGGAGCGGGCAGCTCCACCACCTCTCCCGGGTAGATCAGGTCAGGGTCGCCCGATCTGATGTTGTCCCGGTTGGCCTCCACCACGCGCCGCCAGTACGGGCCGACCGGTGCTTCCGGGTCGGTCTCGGCGAGTCTCCGGGCGGAGATCTTCCAGAAGTGGTCGCCGGGGGCGACGACGACGGTCTCGGCGCCGCGGTCGGCGGGAGAGGGAGACGTCGCCGGGGTGGTCCCGAAGGGGAGCAGCGTCCCTTCGCCGCTCCCGGCGATGCCCGTGACGGAGAGGGCCATGAAGCCGGAGACGAGGAGGGTGACGACGATCACCCGGGCCGTGTCCCTTCCCATACCCCGAACGTACGCGGGGAGGCGCAGCGGGGGAAGGGGGTTACGATGCCGGCAGGAGGTTCTGCAAACTCATGAAAGTCCGTATCGGCGTGTCCCACACCGACAAGCTCATCGAACTCGAGATCGACGACGTTGATGTCTTCAAGCAGCAGATGGAGTCCGCGATGCAGTCCGGCGGCCTGGCCTGGTTCACCGACTCGAAGGGCCGCAGCGTGGCCATCACGGTGGCCAACATCGCCTTCGTGGAGATCGAGGACGCGCCGCAGCGGACCGTCGGGTTCGCGGTCGGGAAGTGAGATAGAGCCGGGGAGGGCTCAGGCCATCGAGCGGCGGCGCCGCTCGGCCAGCCACCGCTTGCGGAGCCGGCGACGATCGTCCTCGGCGTAGCCGCCCCAGACGCCCGACTCCTGGTTGGTCTCCAGCGCGTACTGGAGGCACTCCTCCCGCACGGAGCAGGACATGCAGATGGCGATGGCAGCCTCGATCTGCTCCACGGCGGGGCCGGTGGTACCGACCGGGAAGAACAGGCTCGGCTCAGAGTCACGACACGCGGCCAGGTCTCGCCAGTCGGTAGTGATTTGGGTGAGCACTTCGGTTTCCTTCGAGTTTGTGAATCTTTTCACAAACGCTCGCAGCGCGAAACACGCAGGAGCGCTGGGGTTTCCAAACGAGACTGTACCGTTGCGTTGTTGACGTGTAAACAGTTTTCTTGAGGTTTTTCTGGAGGTTCGGACATGGGGATTCGGGAAGAGCTGGCGGCGGAGTTGAAGGACGCGCTGCGGGCGGGCGACAGGGCCAGGAAGGATGTGATCCGGCAGATCGAGACGGAGGTCTCGACGACCCGGTCCGAGCCCGGCTTCTCCGGCGAGGTCGACGACGCCCTCTATCAGAAGGTCATCGCCTCGTATGTGAAGAAGATGGACAAGTCCCGCCAGGAGTACCTCGAGATGGGGGAGCGGGGCGCGGCCATGGCGGAGAAGCTCGCCTTCGAGATCGAGTACCTGAGCAGGTGGCTGCCCAAGAAGCTGGGCGAGGACGAGACCCGGGCCCTGGTCCGGGAGACCATCGCCGAGCTGGGCGTCGCCGGAGACCCCAAGGCCGCCGGCCGGGTGACCGGCACGCTGATGAAGTCCCGGGGCGGTGACCTCGACGGGTCGCTCGTCTCCCGCATCGTCGCCGAGGAGCTGGGCGCCGGTTGAGCCTCCCGGACTACCAGCCGATGCTGGCCACGCCGTGGCCGGAGGCCTTCGACGACGACGGCTGGTGGTTCGAGGTCAAGTGGGACGGCTACCGGGCCATCGTGGGCAACGACAGCGGCCGGATCCGGGCCCGCTCGCGACGCGGTCTCGACCTGCTCGACCGGTTCCCTGAGCTCCGGCGGCTCCCCATACCCGAGGGCGTGGTCGTCGACGGCGAGGTGATCGCCTTCGACGACGAGGGCCGGCCCTCCTTCCAGCTGCTCCAGGAGGGGAGGCCGGTGAACCTGGTCGTCTTCGACGTCCTCCATCGTGACGGGCGCGACCTGACCGGCCTCGGCTACGAGGATCGGCGGGAGGTGCTCGGATCCCTTGCACTGCCGTCCCCGGTCCTGGTCCCCGAGCCGACACGGGGGGAGGGCAGGGCCCTGTTCGAGGCGGCGAGACAGAAGGGCCTGGAGGGGGTCGTCGCCAAGAAGGCCGGGTCCCGGTACCGCCCGGGCAAGCGGTCTCCCGACTGGCGCAAAGTGCCGGTGAAGCAGCGGCTGCGTGCCGTGGTCGGAGGCTGGCTCGCGGGCGAGGGCGCCCGGGCCTCCACCTTCGGCTCCCTTCTCGTCGGCCTTTACGACGGTGGAGACCTCCGCTGGATCGGCGCCGTCGGGTCGGGGTTCGACGACCGGACGCTGCAGGCGATCCACGCGAAGCTGAAGGAGTCCGAGCGGCCCACGAGCCCGTTCGCCAACCCCGTGAGTCTGCCGGGGAAGAAGACCTGGGTGGAGCCGGAGATGGTGGTGGCCGTGGAGTTCAAGGAGTGGACCCGTGACGACCGCCTGCGCGCCCCCGTGTTCAAAGGCATCGAGATCGCCGACCCCGGGACCGTGACCTGGGAGTCAGAACGACCCGAGGCATGATCCGCGCCGACCGGCTCATCCTGATCCTCCTGATCCCCGCCGTGCCGGCACTCCTCGTCTACCTCTTCACCTCGGATGCGCCCTTGCGGCGGCGGCTCCTGGTGGCGATGACCTCGTCTACGGGGTCTGCCTGGCGGGGGCGGTGTTCGCCCCGCTGGAGATCGACGGGGAGCGGATCGCCGCGGCCCGGGCGACGACCGGTCCCTTCGACGGGCGGGGCCACAACCTGATCCCGTTGCGGACCATCACCACGATCCTCGGCGACGGGAATCACCCGAACATCCGGCGGCAGCTGGGCGGGAACGCCGCCGCCTTCGTCCCCCTCGGGTTCCTGCTCCCGCTGCACCACCCCCGGTTCCGCTCCGGGCGGGCCGCGGTGACGGCGGGGTTCCTCGCGTCGCTCCTCGTCGAGGTCCTCCAGGTCGCCGGGGACGTCGCCTACGGGTACCCGTGGAAGGCGTTCGACGTCGACGACCTGATCCTCAACACCGCCGGCGCGGCCATCGGCTGGGCCTTGTGGTGGGGTGGCGCTGCGCTCGTCGGCGGGCGGGACGCGGTGGACTAGACGGCCCTGGAACCGACGACCCGGCCGGCGGAACGGTGAGGCGTGTGCGGGGAGGCGCGGTCAGCCGGCCTTCTTCGAGGCCTTCTTCTGCTCCTTGGTGGCCTCGACCGATGCCTTGAGGGCCTCGAGCAGGTCGACCACCTTGGTCGGCTCCGGGGACTCGGGGACGACGATCTCCTCGCCGGCCACCTTCTTGGCGGCCAGCTCCTCCACCGTCTCGCGGGTGCGGTCCACCCATTCGGCGGGGTCGAACTCCCGGGTGAGGTTGTCGATGATCATCGCCGCCATCTCGACCTCCTCCTTGCGGACCTCGACGTCGGTGTCGAGGCCCTCGAAGTCGGCGGCCCGGATCTCGTCCGGCCAGTACATGGTCTCCATGACGATGACCCCGTCCTTCACCCGCAGAGTCGCCATGTGCTGCTTCTCCCGGATGGCGACCTTGGCCAGGCCGACCCGCCCCTTGTCCTTCAGGGCGTCGGCGAGGATCTTGTAGGCCTTGGCCCCGGTCTTCTCGGGCACCAGGTAGTACGACGACTTGTAGTACATGGGGTCGATCTCGGCCTCGTCGACGAACTGGACCACATCGACCAGCCGTGAGCTCCCGTCGGGCGCCGCCGCGGCGAGCTCCTCGTCGGTGAACACCACGTAGCGACCCTTCTCGAACTCGTAGCCGCGGACGATGTCGTCCCAGGAGACCTCCTCGCCGTCGGTCTCGGCCACGCGCTTGTAACGGATTGGGGAGTGGTCGTCCTTGCGCAGTTGCTTGAACTTCGGGGTCTTCGACTCCGTGGCGGGGTACATCCCCACCGGGATCGTCACCAACCCGAAGTTGATGGCGCCCTTCCAGATCGCACGAGGTGCCATGAGTCGAGTCTATGCCCGGGGTGCGGCACAGTCACTCGCTTGCGTTTACCCTGCGGGCGGCCGATGGGAGATCAGGGAACCAAAGGCAGCTCCGGGGTACTGCCCTCGTCGGCGAGACGGGCCCTCCGCCTGCTCTCGGTGCTGGGCGCCATATATCTCTTCCTCGCCGCGATCAGCGCCTTCGAGACCGGCGTCGGGATGCTGGGGCAGACCCTGGTCGACCGGGTGTTCGAGGCCGTTTCCGATCCCTTCGCCGGCATGGCGGCAGGCCTGCTCGCCACGGTGATGATCCAGTCGTCGTCGGCGACCACCTCGATCATCGTCGGCCTGGTCGGCGCCGGGGTGATCACCGTCGAGGCCGCGGTCCCCATGGTCCTCGGCGCCAACATCGGCAGCGCGGTCACCAGCACCCTCGCCTCCCTGGGGAACATCCGCCAGGGCGTCTACTTCGAGAGGGGTTTCGCCGCGGCCACCATGCAGGACTTCTACAACATCCTCGCCGTCACGCTCTTCCTCCCGTTGGAGGTCGGCTTTCACATCATCTCCCGTGCCGCCCGGGTACTCGCGGACTGGGTGAGGCTCTGGGCCCCCGACTCGCAGCCGGCGAGCGGGGGCTTTTCTTTCGGGGACTTCGTGGATGCCCCGGCCAAGGCGCTTGAGGGCCTGATCGAGGGCTGGGCGTGGGGAACCGCCGGCGGTGTCGTGATGATCGGCCTGGCCGTCGGCACCCTGGTGTTCGCCCTGGTGACGATCACCCGCCTCATGAAGAGCATCGCGTCGTCCCGGATCGAGGGAGCGGTCAACGCCATCCTGTCCCGGCGGGGCGGGGCCATGGCCGTGGTGGTGGGGCTGGTCACCACCTTGATCGTCCAGTCGTCGGGGATCGTCAACGCGATCATGGTCCCGCTGGCCGCGTCCGGCATCCTCAGCCTGCCCAACGCCTTCCCGATCATCCTGGGCGCCGACCTCGGCACGACCGCCACCGCGGTGCTCGCCTCCACTGCGGCGTCCTCGCCCGAGGCGCTGGTGATCGCCATGGCCCACGTGGTGATCAACTTCGTGGGCATCTTCATCTTCTATCCGATGCGGGTCAGGCAGGTCCCGATCCGCCTGGCACTGTGGCTGTCGCGAACGGCGATGAGGAACAAGACCTGGGTGGCCGTATACATCCTCACCGTGTTCGTGGCCGCTCCGGTGCTAATACTGATCCTGTCCTAGGAGGGGCCGTGTTCTCCATCTTCAAGAGCGCAGACAACCGTGAGGTCGAGTCGAACCTCGATGGGATGCTGGCCGACTGCATCGAGATGTTCGATCTCGCCATGTCGGCCTTCTTCGGGGACGTCCCGGCCGCCGACGTCAAGGAGAAGATCTGGGGGCTGGACAAGCAGGTGAACCGCCGCGAGCGGGCGGTGCGCCGGGAGCTCCTGGTGCGGGGAGCCGTGCGGCACGCCGAGTTCGAGCAGGGCCTCCTCCTCGCCTACATGGCCGTCGCCAAGGACCTGGAGCGGATCGGCGACTACTGCAAGAACATCTGGGACCTCGCCAACGTGGGTGTTCGGGTCAGCGACCAGCCCGGGCTGGAGCGGATGCGTGCCGAGGCGGCGAAGGTGAGGGGGTACCTGACGGCGGGCCGGAAGGCGTTCGCTGCTCAGGACCAGGACGCCGCCCACGACCTGATCCCGAAGCTCGACGCCGCGGCCCACGAGCACGACCGGATCGTCTTCGAGCTCGCCAAGTCGGACCAGCCGGGCTCGGAGGCGGTGCCCCAGGCGCTCTACTACCGGTTCCTGAAGCGGATCGTCTCCCACATGGAGAACGTGCTCACCTCGATCGTGATGCCGTTGGACCGGATCGACTACTACGGCCCGACGAACAGCGAATAGGCGGGGTACCTCGTACCAGTACCCCGTGGTGAGGGCCCGGCCCCTGCGCCGACTGGGTTGCGCTCCCGGCGGGTTTCGGGACTGTGGCGACCGGCTCCCCGGTTGGGTTGCTGGTTGCGCTCCCGGCAGGATTCGGAACTGTGGGGACCGGCCGTGGTGGCTGCCCGGCGCTCTGCGCCGGCCGGGTTGCTGGTTGCGCTTCCGGCAGGATTCGAACCTGCGCACCCGGCTCCTGGTTGCGCTCCCGGCAGGATTCGAACCTGCGCACCCGGCTCCGGAGGCCGGCGCTCTATCCCCTGAGCTACGGGAGCTTGTCCCCCCATTCTACCGGCACGGGGCGGATGGGCGTCAGGCGCCGAGTAGCGTGGGCGGTGACATGCACCCCGAAGTGGAGATGCTCCTCCGGGCACTGGTCGCCACCATCCTGGGTGGCGCCATCGGCTACGACCGCCAGCGGCACGACAAGCCCGCCGGGCTGCGCACCTACATGCTGGTGGCCCTGGGTGCGGCCCTGTTCACCGCCTCCGCCGAGATCGCCCTCGGTTCCGACGGCCCGTTCGACCTGCTCCGGGTCAGCGCCGCCATCGCCACCGGCATAGGTTTCCTCGGCGCCGGGGCCATCATGCGTTCGGGGGAGGGGAACGTGCGTGGCCTGACCACGGCCGCGGGGATCTGGGTGACGGCCGGCATCGGCGTGACCGTCGGAGCCGGTCAGTGGATCCTCGGTGTCGGGGCCACGCTGATCACCGTGATCGTCATCGCCGTGCTCGGGCACCCGGCGATCCCCACTCCGGGCGGCAGCACTTCGCATCATCGGGACCCCGATCCGACGACGAACCGATGAGATTCCGTTCCACCCGTTCCTCTGCGGAGGTCGACTTCGCGGGCGCCCTGGTCGACGGCCTGGCCCCCGACGGCGGCCTCTACACGCCGGTCGAGACACCAAGGCTCCCTGACTGCTGGGAGTCGTGGGGCTACATCGAGGCCGTGACCGGAGTGCTCCGGGCCTTCGGGTGCGAGGACCCGGACGCCATCGTCGCGGAGGCGGCGGCGGCCTTCTCCCACCCGGAGATCGCCCCGATCGTCGCCGTCGACGACCGGATGGTGCTCGAGCTGTTCTGGGGGCCGACGCTCAGCTTCAAGGACCATGCCCTCCAGGTGGTGGCCCGCCTCCTCGCCCGCGAGGTGAGCGATCGCACCGTGCTGGTCGCCACCAGCGGCGACACCGGCTCCGCCGCCATCGAGGCATGTCGGGGGAGGCTCCCCATCGTCGTCCTCTACCCCGAGGGCCGGGTCGCCGAGATGCAACGGCGGCAGATGACCACCGTCGACGACCCGATGGTGACCGTGCTCGGAGTGAATGGGACCTTCGACGACTGCCAGGCGATGGTCAAGGAAGCCTTCCGCCGCCGCCCCGACCTCCTCGCGGTGAACTCGATCAACTTCGCCCGGGTGGCGGTCCAGACCGGCTACTACATCCATGCCGCCGCCCGGATCGGCCGGCCCTTCCAGGTGGTGGTCCCCACCGGGAACTTCGGCAACGCATACTCGGCCTGGACGGCCGCCCGCATGGGCGCCCCCATCGAGCGGGTGGTCGTGGCCACCAACGCCAACCACTACCTCGCCGACCTGTTCACCGAGGGCGTGGAGCGTCGGACCGGGGTCATCCCCACCGTGGCGCCGGCCATGGACATCCAGGTGCCGTCGAACCTGGAGCGACTGCCTCTGGGGGCCCGCTCCGACTTCGCTGCCGGGTGGGCCAGCGACGCCGACATCGAGCGCACCATTGCAGAGGTGTGGGAGCGCCACGGCTACATGCTCGACCCGCACACGGCCGCGGCCTGGAAGGTGGCGTCCGGGGTCGGCGGCGACGTGCCCCGCCTCGTCGTGGGCACGGCGCACCCGGCGAAGTTCGCCGACGTGGTCACCCGGGCCGCCGGCGTGCCTCCGGAGATGCCCGAAGTCCTGGCCCGTCTCGCCGACCTCCCCGAGCAGCACCGTGTGGTCGAACCCGACGTCGACGCCCTGCTCGACCTGATCGGCTAGCCGCTACGGGCTTTGCGGAAGCGCGGCGCCCGGGTAACATTCAGTTGTCACCGGGCCAACCCGTCGGTGGCAACTCCCGCAGCATTCGTGCACTCCCCGGTGTCCCCTATGCCTGCGGATGTACCTATCCGATTGCTCCCTCACGGGACGAGTCGCGAAGGATCTCATGACCACACGAGCTCAGTTGCAGAGCAAGTCGATCGAAGAACTCAGGCAGATCGCCCAGGCCGTCGGGATCGAGGCTGACGGACTCCAGAAGTCCAAGTTGATCTCCGCCATCATGGAGGCCGGGGGCGTGGCCGTAGAGGAGGAGGCCCCGGCGTCCGACGTCGACCTTCCCCGCGCCACGCCGCGCACCGAGCGTCCCGAGACGCCGGCCGCCGACGATGAGGGCGACGCCGAGTCCGCCGACGAGTCCGAGGAAGGCGACGCTGCCGAAGGGGACGAGTCCGGGGAGGCCCCGCAGCAGCGCCAGGGCGAGGGCGGTCGCCGCCGTCGCCGTGACCGCCGCCGTGGTGGCGGTGGGGGCGCCAACGAGGACGAGATGATCCCCGAGGAGGAGCTGGAGGTCCGCGAGGGCCTGCTCGACATCCTCCCCGAGGGCTACGGCTTCCTCCGGGTCACCGGCTACAAGGCCGGCGACAAGGACGTCTACGTCTCCGCCAACCAGATCCGCAAGTACCGGATCCGCAAGGGCGACATCGTCTCCGGGCCCATCCGCCCGCCCCGCTCCAAGGAGAAGTTCCCGGCCCTGGTCCGGGTCGACAAGGTCAACGGGATGGATCCCGAAGAGGCCATGAACCGGCCGAAGTTCGAGAACCTCACCCCGCTGTTCCCGGACGAGCGGCTCCGCCTCGAGGTCCCGGGCAAGCCGAACAACATCCTCACTCGGATCATCGACCTGATCGCCCCGATCGGGAAGGGGCAGCGAGGCCTGATCGTCTCCCCGCCCAAGGCCGGCAAGACGACCGTCCTCCAGGAGGTCGCTCAGGCGATCTCGATCAACAACCCCGAGTGCTACCTGATGGTGGTGCTGGTCGACGAGCGCCCGGAGGAGGTGACCGACATGCAGCGGTCCGTCAAGGGCGAGGTCATCTACTCGACCTTCGACCGGCCCGCCGAGGAGCACACCCAGGTCTCCGAGCTGGCCATCGAGCGGGCCAAGCGGCTGGTGGAGATGGGGATGGACGTGGTCATCGTCCTCGACTCCATCACCCGTCTCGCCCGTGCCCACAACCTGGCCACGCCGGCGTCCGGTCGAATCCTGTCCGGTGGTGTCGACTCCCAGGCCCTGTACCCGCCGAAGCGGTTCTTCGGCGCCGCCCGGAACATCGAGGAGGGCGGCTCGCTCACCATCCTCGCCACCGCCCTGGTGGAGACGGGCTCCAAGATGGACGAGGTCATCTTCGAGGAGTTCAAGGGCACCGGCAACATGGAGCTCAGGCTCGACCGGAAGCTCGCCGACAAGCGGATCTACCCCGCGGTGGACATCGAGTCGTCGGGAACACGGAAGGAAGAGTTGCTGTTCGACCCAGACGAGCTTGCCCAGGTCTGGAGGCTGCGTAGAGTCCTGCTCGCTCTCGAGCCGGGCGCTGCGCTGGAGCTTCTCATCGACCGGCTCAAGACGACCAAGTCCAACAAGGAGTTCCTCGCCGAGGTGGCGAAGAGCAGCGGCTGAGATTCGGAGACATCATGAAAGCGGACATCCATCCCAACTACGACGTCACGCGGGTGATCTGCTCGTGTGGCAACACCTTCGAGACCCGGAGCACCAAGCCCGGCGAGATGCACATCGAGCTGTGCAACGAGTGCCACCCGTTCTTCACCGGCAAGCAGAAGCTGGTGGACAGCGGTGGTCGCGTCGAGCGCTTCCAGAAGCGCTACGGCAAGACCTCGTTCACGGCGGGCGGTTCCGAGGCGCAGTCTGACGGCGAGTGAGCATCCGCCCTCGGGCGGGCACATCGACCCGGCCAGGACGGTCGGAGGCCAGGCGGTAATCGAGGGCGTGATGATGCGCGCCCCGGCCGCCTGGTCGGTCGCGGTGCGGAAGCCCGACGGCACCATCGTCGCCCGGCGCGATCCCCTCCCCAGGCCGTCGGAGCGGAACCGCGCCGCCCGCATCCCCTTCCTCCGGGGCGTGGTGGTGCTGTGGGACTCCCTCGTCCTCGGCTACAAGGCCCTCGGCTGGTCGGCCCAGATGGCCGCCGACGAGGACGAGGAGGAGCTGACCGCGGCGCAGATCGGCTGGACGATGGTGATCGCCATCGTGTTCTTCGCAGCCGTGTTCATCCTGCTCCCGGCGATGGTGGCCCGCTGGGTCGCCGGCGAGTCGACGCTGCTGTTCAACACCGTCGAGGGCGTCACCCGGCTGGTCCTGTTCATCGGGTACATCTGGGCGATCGGCCGCTCCAGGGAGATCGCCAGGGTCTTCGAGTTCCACGGGGCCGAGCACATGTCGATCCACGCCTACGAGGCGGGCGAGCCCCTGTCCGTCGAGTCGGTCTCCCGCTACCGGCCCGAGCACCCACGCTGTGGCACCTCGTTCCTGCTCATCGTCGTGCTCGGCTCGATCATCCTCTTCACGTTCCTCGGAATCCCCGACGGGGCCGTCTGGCTGGTGGCCTCCCGCCTCGCCGGCATCCCCGTGATCGCCGGCCTCGCCTACGAGCTGCTCCGCTTCTCCGGCACCCGGCCCGACGGCACGCTCGCCCGGATCCTCGCCAAGCCAGGGCTGTGGCTGCAGAAGCTGACCACCTCGTGGCCGGCCGAGGACCAGATCGAGGTCGCCATAACCTCTCTCCTCGTGGCGCTCGACGACGACGCCGCCCGGGAGGTGATCGGCAGGGGCGGCGTCCCCGAGGTGGCGCTGGAAGTCCGTCGTTCCGTGCTGCCCGCATGAGCGACAAGGCGTTCACCGACCGGCTCGCCGAGATCGAGAGGGCCTTCGAGGAGCTCGAGGCCTCGATGGCCGATCCTGCCGTCCTGTCCGACCCGCAGAAGATCGCGTCGGTCGGCAAGCGGCACTCCGATCTGAAGGACCTCGTCGCCGACATCCGCACCTGGCGGCGTACGGTCGCCGACCTCCAGGAGGCCCGGTCCATGGCCTCCGACCCCGACATGGCCAAGCTGGCTGACGCCCTGGCCAGGGAGGCCGCCGAGCTGGAGGAGAAGATCCGCCGCGAGATCATCCCGGCGGACCCCAACGACGACAAGAACGTCATCCTCGAGATCCGCTCCGCCGCCGGCGGCGACGAGGCCGCCATCTGGGCGGGCGACCTGGCGCGAATGTTCACCAAGTACGCGGAGCGTCACGGCTTCCTGGTGGAGCAGCTCGACGCCGCGCCCTCCGAGGCGGGCGGCTACGACAAGATCGTCCTCGCCATCAAGGGGCGTGGCGCCTGGTCCCGCCTCAAGTGGGAGGGCGGCGTGCACCGGGTGCAGCGCGTCCCGAAGACCGAGTCGCAGGGCCGCATCCACACCTCCACCGCCACGGTGGCGGTCCTCCCGGAGGCGGAAGAGGTGGACGTCCAGATCGACCCCAACGACGTGCGAGTCGACGTCTTCCGGTCCACCGGCCCGGGCGGGCAGTCCGTGAACACCACCGACTCCGCGGTCCGGCTCACCCACATCCCCACCGGCCTTGTGGTGTCGGTGCAGGACGAGAAGTCCCAGTTGCAGAACAAGGAGAAGGCGTTCCGCATCCTCCGCTCCCGGCTCCTCCAGATGGAGCAGGAGCGGGCGCAGGCCGAGCTCTCCGGAGAGCGTCGGTCTCAGGTCGGCACGGGCGAGCGGTCGGAGAAGATCCGCACCTACAACTACAAGGAGAATCGGGTCACCGACCACCGCATCGGCCTGACCATCCGCCGGCTCGACCAGGTCCTCGAGGGCGACCTCGACGAGTTCGTGGAGGCCCTGGCCGCCGACCAGCAGGCCAAGCAGCTCTCATCCGGCAAGTGACCCCCCATCCGCTCCCCGAGCACGAGATTCGCCGTCTCCGTGCCGTGGCGCGGGACGAGGCCCATCTCCGGTCCCTCGTCGAGCGGCGTCTGGACGGGGAGCCCCTGCAGTACCTGGAACGGACCGCCGCCTTCGCCTACCTCGACCTGGTCGTGGACGAGCGCGTCCTCGTCCCCAGGCCGGAGACCGAAGGCCTCTACGAGCTGGCCTGCAGGCTCGCCTCCGACCCGAAGGTGATAGTCGACCTGTGCACCGGGTCGGGTGCCCTCGCCCTGTCCCTGAAGCAGGCGTTCCCCGCCGCCGAGGTGCACGCCACCGACATCTCCGCCGATGCCCTCGACGTGGCCAGGCTCAACGCCGGGCGCACCGGCCTCGAGGTCTCCTGGCACCAGGGCGACCTCTTCGAGCCGCTCCCGGACTCCCTCAGGGGGAAGGTCGACCTCCTGGTCGCCAACCCGCCGTATGTGGCCGAGCACGAGTTCGAGGATCTTCCCGTCGACGTCAAGCGGGAGCCCCGTGTCGCCCTTATCGCCGGCCCCACCGGTCTCGAGATCGTCGAGCGCATCGGGGCGGAGGCGGCGCGGTGGCTGAAGAGCGGGGGAGTGGTGATCGTCGAGATCGGTGAGACCCAGGGTGAGGCCGCGGCAGCGTGCTTCGATGGGATCCCCGCGGAGGTGAGGAAGGACCTCGCCGGAAAGGACCGATACGTGGTGGGAGTGAGGCCGTGACACCCGAGATCGCCCGGGCCGTCGAGGTGGTCCGCGCCGGCGGTGTGGTGGGCCTGCCCACCGACACGGTCTACGGCATCGGCGTCGACCCCCTCCAGGAGGAAGCGGTGGCGCGGCTGTTCGAGCTCAAGGGCCGGCCTCCCGCTCGGCCGATCGGCATCCTGGTGGCGTCGCTGGAGACGGCCCGGGAGCTGGGGGAGATCGACGGGTATGCCCTGGAGCTGGCCCGCGCCCACTGGCCGGGCGCCCTCACCCTCGTCGTCCACGCCAGGGTGATCCTCCCCGACTGGGTCGGTGACCGGAACGCCCGCACCGTGGGGATCCGCGTCCCCGCCCACCCGGTGGCGCTGGAGCTCCTCGAGGCCGCCGGTCCGATGTCGGTCACCTCCGCCAACCTGTCCGGTCGTCCCGACACCATGGACGACACCGAGGCGAGGGCGGTGTTCGGCGACCGGGTCCATTACGTCCCCGGGTCGTGTCCGGGCGGCCGTCCGTCCACCGTGGTCGACGCCACCGGCCCCCGTCCCGTCGTCCTGCGCCGTGGGCCGGTCGACATCTGACGGCTAGCCTCGGGCCATGATCTCCATGGACCCGATCGAGTCTGTCGATCCGGTCGTTGCCGGACTGATCCGCAAGGACCTGGAGCGCCAGAACACCCACATCCACCTCATCGCCTCCGAGAACTTCGCGTCCCCGGCGGTCATGGCCGCCTCCGGATCGGTGTTCACCAACAAGTACGCCGAGGGTTACCCGGGGAAGAGGTACTACGAGGGCTGCCAGGTGGTGGACGAGCTGGAGCAGCTGGCCATCGATCGGGCCCGGGAGCTGTTCGGCGCCGAGTACGCCAACGTCCAGCCCCACTCCGGTGCCCAGGCCAACATGGCCGTCTACTTCGCCCTGCTCGAGCCGGGTGACAAGGTGCTGGGCATGCGTCTCGACCACGGCGGGCACCTCACCCACGGCTCGCCCGTGAACTTCTCCGGCCTGTACTACGAGTTCGTCGCCTACGGCGTCGACCCCGAGACCGAGATGGTCGACATGGAGGAGGTGCGCAGGCTCGCCCTGGAGCACCGGCCCAAGATCCTCCTGGCCGGCTACTCCGCATACTCCCGTCACCTCGACTTCGCCGCCTTCCGTTCCATCGCCGACGAGATCGGTGCGGTGTTCATGGTCGACGCGGCCCACTTCATCGGGCTGGTGGCGGGGCGGTCGCACCCATCCCCCGTGCCGCACGCCGACATCGTCACCGCCACCACCCACAAGGCCCTGCGCGGCCCGCGTGGCGGCATGATCCTCGCCCGTGAGGAGTACGGCGAGATCATGAGCAAGGCGGTGTTCCCCAACGCCCAGGGCGGCCCGATCGAGTCGCAGATCGCGGCCAAGGCCGTCTGCTTCCACGAGGCCATGCAGCCGTCGTTCCACGACTACACCGAGCAGATCGTGGCCAACGCCAGGGCCATGGCGGAAACGGTGATGGGCGAGGGCGTGCGGGTCGTCTCGGGCGGCACCGACAACCACCTGTTCCTGATCGACCTGCGTTCCGTCGATCCCGACCTGACCGGTCGGGACGCGGCGAAGCTATTGGACCGGATCGGCATCACCCTCAACTTCAACACCATCCCCAACGACCCCCGGCCTCCCTATCGGGCGTCCGGTCTGCGTATCGGCACCCCGGCCATGACCACCCAGGGGATGAAGGAGGAGGAGGCCGTGGAGGTGGCGCGGGCGATCACCGCCGCCCTGCGTGCCCGGGACGACGAGGCGGAACTGGCCCGGCTCACCGAGCATGTCGCCGACCTCGCCCGGCGGTTCCCGCCCTATCCCCACGACTTCCCCGGTCACGTCTGACCGGCCGTAGACCGCTCCCTGCCCGTGGGTCCCCTGGTCCGCCCGGCGGTCCGTACCGACGCCATCACTGAGCGCCACTGATCATCTGCCACCCGGTTGGCAGGATCTCCCGGGGCATGTGCAGCAAAGTTGAACGAAGCGACGCGCGGCGTTCAGTATTCGTATACTCGGCGCCGGCCCTGAGCCATCTAGGAGGAAGAAGGCAGATGAGACCCACGAGATTGCTCACGCTGCTCATCGCACTTGCGCTCGTCGTTGCGGCATGTGGCGGCAGCAGCGGGTCCACGAGCACCACTGCAGGGT